>QIAI01000267.1:1163-3537 GCA_003224995.1 Acidobacteriota bacterium | reverse complement strand
AAATCGCCCAAATGGTTAAACAGGCCACCTGGTATTGTCCGACCATTTCCGTCTACTACGGCGACTGGGGTCCGGCAGATACTCCAGCCGGGCAACGCGATCGCCTGCGCGCTTCGGTTCACGAAGAGAGCTTTAAAAAAGCCATGAAGGCCGGTGTCAAAATCGTCTTCGGGACCGACATCGGGGGGATTCCGTGGAGCGAGCCGATCGCCCAGGAATTCCCGCGCATGGTGGATCTGGGCATGTCGCCTATGGACGCGATTCGCAGCGCCACGTCGCGCGCCGCGGAAATGCTCGACAGCAGCGGTCAGGTCGGGGTGCTGGCCTCAGGAGCTTTCGCGGACGTGATCGCTGTGCCGGGAGATCCTCTTAAAGACGTTAAAGAACTGGAGAATGTGCAGTTCGTGATGAAGGACGGACGGGTATTCAAGGACGAGATGCATGGGAAGTAGTTGCGGCCGGTATTTGTCAGGAAGGGCTCAGACGCGCAGCGATCGGCATTATTCAGATTTGGTTGGATTGTGATCGACATGCCGGGAACGCTTGCCGCACCATCGCGTTTGATGATGACGGACGACTGCAGAGTGGCTACAGAGTAAATTCCCTTGACACCGCCAATCCGAGGTTCATAATGCCGAAATCTTCCACGCCAGCCTCGTCACTTGGGAGGTCTCTATGAACATATTGCAACTCTGCGATCCGGAAGTTGCGGCCGTCCCGGTCGAAGCCACGGTTGCGTCCGCCATTCACAAAATGCTCGATTACCATGTAGGCGCGGTGGGAGTGGTGGATAGCGAAGGCCGGGTGGCGGGCATTTTCACCGAGCGCGACGTGCTGCGTAAACTCTCGTTGACCAAGCTTGATCCCGAAACGACGCCGGTCCGTGACCTCATGACCACACCCGTGGAAATGGCTACCCAGGAGACTGGGGCCGGGGAAGCGATGGCCACCATGGTGGAGCGGCATTTCCGCCATCTGCCAGTGGTTGACAGCAGTAGTAAGCTGCTCGGCATCCTCTCGATCCGAAATCTTCTGGAGTGGCGAATCGGAGCGCTGACGCAGGAACTAGACTCGCTCGAGCAGTACGTCAGCAATGACGGGCCGGGGGGCTAGGACAGACAATTCTTGCGGTCAGCTGGGGTCGGACAAGCACGGGACAGCGGGGCGCCCTCCGGACGGCGGTAGGACTCCTTGCTACACAAGCAGTCTCTAACTGAATGCCTGACCAGTCCGCGACGCTGAAGACCATCGCCGTCACCCGCATCGCGACTGGATTTCTTTTTCTGCTATTCGGAGAATACAAAGTCGCCGGCCCAGCTTTTTCCCACGGCGGATTCCAAAAGTACCTGGCAGGCTATATTCAGGGGGAGGCCGTTTCTTTTTACCGGCCTTTCCTGGAGCACATCATTCTGCCTCACGCGGTTTTCTTTGGCTACGTGGTCGGAGTGCTTGAGTTGGCCATTGCGGTTTCCTTGATTGCCGGCATATGGGTTCGGGGAAGCTCCATCCTGGGCGCGTTGTTCATGCTGAACCTGCTGCTGTCGACCTGGTGGTCGCCGGGTCACGGAGCCGCCTTTTGGACCTATTTCGGGGCTGAACTCGATACCATCCCGCTGTTCTTTCTCTTTCTGATCTTTTTCGCAGCGGATGCCGGCCAAACCTGGGGCTACGACTCCGCATTCAGCAAACACTCTTAGACTCGCTCTTCCTGACCGATTCCGCTATCCTGCTCCGGCGAATTTTTCCCGAGGAGATGCATGACTCAGATATCCCGGCAATGCCTGGTTTGTCTCTGCTCCGCGATGGTGATGACGGCGGCAATGTTTGCGCAATCCCCTGAGGCTCCCGCTCCCCATCGCGTCATCATTCACGCCGGACGAATGCTCGACGTTAAAACCGGCAACGTGCTCACCAATCAATCGATCGTGGTCGAGGGGGACAAGATCGTCAGCGTAGGAGGAGCATCCGCCAAAGCGATGGCGGGCGCCGAAACCATCGATCTCGCAAATGCCATTGTGCTACCCGGGCTCATAGATGTGCACACGCATTTAACTTTCGATCCAAAGAATCTTGGTTATGAGAGTCTTGGCATCTCCGTTCCCCGAGAGGCCTTGATGGGTGCTCGCAATGCCCGGGTGACATTGCAGGCGGGATTCACCACGGTCCGCAACGTCGGCGCCAGTGGATACAGCGACATCGCCCTGCGCGACGCCATCAATGATGGCGATGTCCCCGGGCCCCGCATCCTGGCGAGTGGACCTGCCCTCGGCATCACCGGAGGTCACTGTGACAACAACCTGCTCGCTCCCGAATATCACTCCGTCGAACTAGGTGTCGCGGATGGTGTGGATGCGGTTCGCCATAAGGTTCGCGA
>QIAI01000267.1:598-1151 GCA_003224995.1 Acidobacteriota bacterium | reverse complement strand
GTCAAAAGGCGACGATCCCAATGCCTCGCAATACACTCGCGAGGAAATGAAAGCTATCGTTGAAGAGGCCCATCGTCTCGGACGAAAAGTTGCCGCTCACGCCCATGGCGCCGAAGGCGTGACCTGGGCGTCGGAGGCTGGCGTTGACTCCATCGAGCATGGCCACCTCATGGACGACAACTCCATCGCAACTCTGAAAAAGAACGGCACCTACATCGTGCCCACGCTGTACCTGATGGATTGGAATCGTGAGAATCTTGGGAAACGCAACGCTCCCGATTTTATCGTTCGCAAGATGCAGTCAGTGTCGGCAGTGGGGCAAAACAATCTGAAAAAAGCTTTCGCCGCCGGGGTCAAAGTTGCCTTTGGCACGGATGCCGCCGTCTATCCTCACGGACTGAATGCGCACGAGTTCGCCGTGTACGTGCGTTTGGGAATGACCCCATTGCAAGCGATTCAGACTTCCACTATTAACGCCGCCGATCTGCTCGGCTGGTCGAGCAAGGTGGGTACGCTCGAAATGGGCAAGTGGGCCGACCTGATTGCGGTGGAT
>QIAI01000267.1:0-539 GCA_003224995.1 Acidobacteriota bacterium | reverse complement strand
GCGGCGGAGCTGCGTCGGACAGGGGGGTGTTCCTACTCGAAACGGGGCGCGGCTATCGCGGCGCAAAACAAAAGGCCGGCTGCCGAGCCGGCCCTTCTCTTCAATACCGAAAATCAAATTTACTTCTTGGGTGCGATCGCATCCTTGGCAGCTTTTGCCACGCGGAATTTCACTACCGTCTTGGCCTTGATCTGAATCGGCTCACCGGTCTGCGGGTTACGGCCTACACGGGCTTTGCGATGCGCTTTCACCAAGCGGCCCAGGCCGGGAACGACGAATACGCCATTCTTCTTGGTCTCTTTGATAGCGGTGTCGGCGAGGCTCTCCAAAAATGCGGATGCCGTCTTGTTATTGGTCTCGAGCTTTTCGGCGAGGTGGCGCACGAGTTGTGTCTTGGTCATACCTGATGCCATGAATCCTCCTCAATTGAAGTGTGGATTTGCTGCGATGTGCGCCATCTTATACCACTCCTCCTGTGGAAAAACAGCGTCTGACCCGCATTTTATGCGGTTTTCTGCACTATCAGTGCTCAAAACGGC
>QIAI01000266.1 GCA_003224995.1 Acidobacteriota bacterium | reverse complement strand
CACATTGTCTTCGCCGATGCGCTCGCCCAGTTGATGCGTCATGCGTTCGGCCATCCGGCGTGTATTCACGAACACCAGCGTGGAGCGGTGTTGCTCCACCAGTTCGATCACGCGCGCGTAGATCTCGTCCCACATCTCGTTCGACGCTACCGGCCCCAGGTGGCTGGGCGGAACTTCAACTCCCAGATCGAGCTGGCGTTTGTGCCCGATATTGACGATGACCGGGTCGGGACGGCCATTTCCCGTCAGAAACTTAGCCACCGCCTCGATCGGTTTCTGCGTCGCCGAAAGACCAATCCGAACCGGCGGCTTGGGGGTGAGTGCCTGCAGCCGTTCAAGCGAGAGGACGAGATGTGCTCCACGCTTGTCGTCCGCCACCGCGTGGATTTCATCAACGATCACCGTTTCCACGTCGCGCAGAATAGCCCGACTCTTCTCGGCAGTCAGCAGGATGTAGAGTGACTCGGGTGTCGTGACCAGGATATGCGGCGGCCGCTTGAGCATGGCGCGACGCTCGTGCATCAGGGTGTCGCCAGTGCGCACTGCCGTGCGGATCTCGGGCATCAACAATCCACGCTCCCCCGCCATTTGCAGAATCTCTCCCAGGGGAACCTCGAGATTCTTCTGAATGTCGTTCCCCAGCGCCTTCAATGGCGAGACGTAGAGAACTTCCGTGCGATCCTGCAACTCGCCGGCCAGCGCTTTGCGAACCAGTCGGTCAATGCAGGCGAGGAACGCGGCCAGAGTTTTGCCCGAACCCGTGGGCGCGGAAATGAGGGTGAATCGCCCGACAAACCACTCCTGCGTCAAGGAATGGGCCCACGCGAGGGATTGGGGAACGGGAAGAGACATTCCAGCTATTTTATCGAGAATCTGCTCTTTCGTAAATTGTTCGCCTTTGCTGCGGGAACGTACAAGCCTGTGCGATTTTCGTCGATGCTAGAATCCGGCGATGCCGAGAACTGGATCCCCACAAGAGCGCGCTAAGAAAATCAGGCTCATTTTGTTTGATGTCGATGGTGTCCTTACCGATGGAAAGATATGGATCTTCCCAGCTCCCGCCGGGGCTCAACAAACCACACGCGAGCACGTCTCCAGCGTCGAAGATAAAGGCGGCTTCGGCCTGCTCAGCCAGACCATGATCGAGGCTAAAGGCTTCAATGCGCACGATGGCACCGCCTTCTCTTTGGCCAGGCTCGCTGGCATCCAGACCGGTCTGATCACCAAGCGAGTTTCGGAGACCGTTGCCCTGCGCGCCCGCGACCTGAAGCTGGAGCACGTTTATCAGGGCATCCAGGATAAGTTGACCTGCTTTGAAGGAATCCTGAAAAAAGAAAATCTCCATGCCTCGGAGGCAGCGTTTGTAGGCGACGACGTCATCGATCTTCCCGTCATGCGCAATTGCGGCTTTGCCATCGCGGTGGCCAACGCGCGCAGGGAAGTGAAGAAAGAAGCCCAGCTGGTGACGGAGCACGCGGGTGGAGACGGCGCGGGGCGGGATAGGTCTGAGGTCTCAGGTCTTAGGTCTTAGGTCTCAGGTCTCAGGTCTTAGGTCTCAGGTCTCGGGTCTTAGGTCTCAGACCTCGGCCCAGTCTTTCTGGGCGAACATTTTGAATGGGAGATTGCATCAGCGAGGTGCCCACGTTTCGCGCTTTTCGAAACCTGGGATTCCACTGCGACGTATCGGTTGGGGTCTTGGCAGTAGTTCCCATTTCTCTCCGAGATCCTATGGACGCTGCTCCATCGTGCTCCCCATAGGTCCCTTTGTGGTGAAGATTCTTCGTCGAAGCGCGCAGTCATCAACACCTCCGCGCGCCAGTACACCAACCCTTCCGGATGCAGACGGACGCGAGAAGGCAATGCACCCCCTCTTGATCAGGAGAGCATCTCTGTTCGCTTACTGAATGGGGAAAAGAGCAGCTAAGAGCTAACTGCTAAGAGCTGAAGAGCTAAGAGCTGAGAGCTGAAAGCTGAAAACAAAACCCACTGATTGCCTGCTTGGGGCGTGCTCGGGTCGGCAATCAGTGGGTACCGTTTCTCCTTACTCACCCTGTTGTTTTCAGGAGTAATGCAGAACACTCTAACTCTTCGAATGCGGCTCTGTGTGGGCTTTTACAAAACTTTACCTTGTTGAAATATTTTAATCGTTGATCGCGGGTGGACGCGCCGCCATCAGTTCGGTAAAGCGGTGATCTTTTCGCAAGCCCGCGAATTCCTGATCCTTGTACACGCTGTTGATGCTCTTGTATCCCTCTTCCATGGCGCGCCGCAGGTACTCCAGCGAACGTTCGGTCTCGCCCATCTTCGCGTAAAGCCTCGCCATCACATAATCGTAATGGGCGCGATCTTCCGGACGGGACATCTGCGCGGCTACGCCGGTGCGCGATGTTCGCTCAAACACATCCGGATCGAGCTGCAGTGCCCGTGAGTAGGCTTCCACAGACTTCTCAAATTCTTTCTTCGAGAACAACGCAGCCCCTAAATTGCTGTAATAGGAAGCAGTGTCGTCGTGATACTGAATCGCTTTGTTGTAGCGGCTGATTGCCTTATTGTACTTCTTCCCAATGTAATAGATAACCCCGAGATTGTTATACGCGTCGGAGTATTGGTGGTTGGTCCGGATCGCTTGCTCAAAATTTTTCTTGGCATCGGGCCAGCGCTGCATTTGCAATTCGACGATGCCAATCTTGTTGTACAGCGAGGCCGATTTTGGGTTCTTGACCAACGCAGCGCGATAGTAATCGAGCGCGTCCAGAAAAAGTTTCTGCGCCCGCAGAGAGTCGCCGCGCTGCTCCAATGTGTCGGCGCTCGCATCGCTTGGCGGCGGGTCGATGCCGCGAATGGGAGGAATTACCTGAACCTGGTCGGCGTAAGGAGTTTGTGCAGAAAAGCCGGTTCCCGTGATGAGGAGAAGGGCAGCCGGTAACAGCAAGCAGAGGAACCAGGCTCGACGGGGAGACATGGCACTACCTCCTGATCAGGAGCAGCGTCCCAGTCCCGGCGATCGCCTTCCGCCCAGGTCTCGGGCGCCAGCTCCGTCGTCCTTAGTGAGGATCGTTTTCCCCACTGTCCGCTGGTTTGGACGGCTTGGACGACGATTTGTCTTCTTTAAAGATACCCACAATCTTGCCGAAAATCCCTTTTTTCTTTCTATCCGCTTCCGAAGCCGGCTGCCCATCCGCTGCCGCCTGCGCACCCTGTGGCGGCGGTGGCAAGGGCTTATCCCCCAGGCCCAGCAGGTGCGAGAAAAAACCTCCCACGCCTGAGGTTTGATCGCAGGTCTCCCGCGGCTCCGTCCCTGCCACGAAAGCCGCAGTGTAAGTCTCTGGGCACGATGGGGTTGCAAGCCGGTTGGTGGATTTATCCAGCTGCACGTCGACCACTCCCGACGGCTGGCTGAAAGACCGCATGTCGGAGTATTGGGGCAATGCGACGGCCTTTTTCATGAATTCGGTCCAGATCGGCGCCGCCGTCTGAGCCCCGCTCAAGTGCAGGTCGCTGTAATCGTCGTATCCCACCCAGACGATACAAAGCAGGTTGCTGGTATAGCCCGCGAACCATCCATCGTGCGAGCTGCCAGTCTTGCCCGCGGCGGGAGCCTGAAAGCCTCGTCCGCGCACGGCAGAATAGCCCAAGCCAAAATTCACCACCCCCTCCATCATGTCGGTCATGACGAATGAGATGCGTGGATCCATGATCGGCCGCTTGTCCGGCGCGAAATCCTGCACGATATCGCCCTTCGCATTCCGCACCGAGGTGAGGAAGATCGGTGAGATCCGCGTTCCTTCATTGGCAAACGATGTATACGCCGCCGCCATTTCGAGCGGAGTCGCATCATAGGCTCCCAACGCCATGGCAGGCGTGGCTTTCACCGACAGAATCCCGGCGTTCTTCGCCAGGTCGGCAACCTTGTCATAGCCGACTTCTTCGGCCAGCTTCACCGTCGCGTTGTTCAGCGACATGGCCAGCGCGTAACGAAGCGTGACCGGGCCGTGGTACTCCTCTTTGTAGTTCCGGGGCTCGTAGATTTGGTCGCCGTAGGCGAACGTGGTCGCTGCATCATCCACCATGGACGCCGGAGTGAGCACGTTCGTCGCGCCATCAAGCGCTGTATTCATCGCTGCGGCATACACGAAGGGCTTAAAGATCGAGCCCGTCGGACGCTTCGCAATGGCATGATTCAGCTGGCTGAAGCCGTAGTTCCGCCCGCCCACCAGCGCTAGTACCGCACCGGTATGAGGATCGAGCGCGACCAGCGCGACTTGGGCTTGCGGCCCGGAAGCCACGTGGGTCTCATACTTTCCCTTGCCCACTTTGATTTTCTTGGTCCGCATGCGCGTGACCTGGTCGTCCACCAGCTTCACTCCGGTTTCCACCGCCTGCGCCGCCGCCCGCTGCAGGTCCGGATCGAGCGTGGTGTAGATGCGGTACGCCTGATCGTTCATTTCGCGCTCGTTGAACTTGTTGATCAGCGTGTCCCGTAACATATCAACGAAGTACGGCGCATCGCTGGCTTCGACGTTGGGCGGCGCCAGCTTCAGCGGAGTGGCTTTCGCTTTGTCTGCATCCGCCCGCGTGATGGCGTGGGTATCTGCCATGGCATCGAGCACGATGTTGCGGCGATCCAGCGCGCGTTCCGGATGCCGGTAGGGAGACAGATAGCTGGGCGCCTGGATAAGGCCTGCCAGCAGAGCCGCTTCGGGCAGCGTAATGTCCTTCAGATCCTTGTTGAAATACGATCGCGCCGCTTCTGCGAAACCGCTGATCGTGAACGAGCCTCGCTGGCCCAGGTCCACGCGGTTGGCATAGAACTCGAAAATCTGCTGCTTGCTGAATTTTTGTTCGAGCTCCAGCGCGATCATGATTTCCGACAGCTTGCGCTTTACCGTCTTCTCCGGCGTGAGAAAGAAGGCGCGCGAGAGCTGCATCGTGATCGTGGACCCGCCTTGCTCATGCCGCTGCCGCGTTACGTCAATCCAAAAAGCCTCGGCCAGGCGCAGGAAGTTCACCCCGCCATGCTGGAAGAAGCGGCGATCCTCGATCGAAAGAACCGCGTCCACCATGACTTTGGGAATTT
>QIAI01000265.1 GCA_003224995.1 Acidobacteriota bacterium | reverse complement strand
AAGTTTGTAGAGCATGGAAACACTTTATCGCACAAACCGAACTTGGAATATCGGGAGTGCTACTTACAGTAATTTTTTGTTGGGGCCGCTCCGTGCCTTCCATGTCAGCACGGGATTATTGAAATGCCAGACGTACTCCAATCTGCGATTCCCTTAAGATCGCCTTGAGATCGGGCTCCACAAAGTCCTCTTCCTTCCTGAGACCTCGATGGTCAGAGGCATTTAGATGACCACGCGGTCGCCCTTGCGGACGTGCAGCGACTTCAAGCCGTTGGCGAAACGGCACACCTGGCGATACAGCTGGCCGTAGGTGATGATGCGCTCGCTGCCATCCTCGCCCAGCCAGATGAAGGCGGCGCGGTTACAACGATCGGAATTGGCGTGGCGGTCCAGGGCGTTGAGGGTGATGTTGGTCTTCGCACCCAGGAACCATTGATGATGCATCCCATCCCACTCGAGAACTTTGGTCCATGGCTTACTCCAGAGGAAACGCAGGGCGTAGTCACCCCAGAATTCTTCCGGATCCTGAAGGGAGCGCTTGCACTCGCCGGCGAAATCCTGTTGCAGGCAATTTTCTGAAACGCACTTGGGGGCGGCGTACTCCTGGTCGATGGCCAGAAGATTGGAAATTCCAGCAGCATTTAGATCTTTCAGGGTAGACATTGCGTGAGCCTCCCGGACGTGAGATGGGCCGCCCCGGCATTTGTGGTTGGGCGATTCTGGGGCCCGCTAACACAGGATGCAGTGATGGCCATCACAGCAGGTTGTGGGCTCGGAACCGATTGCGCTTCAGTAGCAGACGCACGGGTACGTCAGAGAATTCACCGATCGCTGGTCAAATCGGACCAACCCGCAAGACGTGCAACATCATCCAAAGCGCGTGACAATCACGAAAATGACGCCTTGGGTCCGATTGGGTATGGCGTGCGTGGTCTGCCTGCTAACGCTTTCCGTGGGTTGTATTGAACCACGAAATTCAGAGGATCTGAAGGAGAAAACCGCGCGGGCGACCGCTGACGCCAAGCGTGACGCCAAGGCAGTTGCGCAGGGCATCCGCGAAGGCTGGAGCCGCGACAAGCCGCTTGATCTGAACACGGCCACGAAGGATCAGCTGATGGCGCTGCCCGGCATAAGCGCCGGAGAAGCCAACGCCGTCATTGCGGGCCGTCCCTACCACGATCCCCAGGAATTGCTCAGCCGGCATATTCTGTCGAAGGCGCAGTACGACGAGATTGCGGACCGGGTCAAGGCGAAGTAAGTAGGATCGAGCCAAGACTCGCGGTGAGCGACTCGTATGAAGGCAGTCGAGCTACGCTCGACCTGGACGGCCGAGGGCGTCGCTACACGATTTCCCTTGGGCGGCCGTCGCTACTTGTTTTGTTCCCTACGATTCTTCGGTTTCCTTCAGCTTGGAAATCACGGCGAAGTCTTCCAGGGTGGTCACGTCGCCTTTCACGTCGCCGCTGGTGGCGAGTTCACGCAACAGCCGGCGCATGATTTTGCCGCTGCGCGTTTTGGGAAGCATGTCGGTAAAGCGGATGTCGTCTGGTTTGGCGAGTGCTCCGATTTCCTTTGCCACACACTTCTTCAGTTCTTCTTTCAGGGCAGGAGTAGGCTCACGGCCTTTTTCCAGGGTGACAAATGCGGAGATGGCCTGGCCCTTGATGTCGTCCGGGCGGCCGACTACGGCAGCCTCGGCGACCGCTTCATGGGCGACTAGGGCGCTTTCCACTTCCATCGTGCTCAGGCGATGGCCACTGACATTCAACACGTCGTCGACCCGCCCCATAATCCAGAAATAGCCGTCTTTATCCTTTCGTGCGCCGTCGCCGGTGAAGTAGACGCCCGGGATCTGGCTCCAATATTGCCGCACGTAGCGGTCGGGATCGCCATAAATGGTGCGCAGCATTCCAGGCCAGGGTTTGCTGATGATGAGGAAGCCACCGGATCCGTCGGGAACCGGCTTGCCTTCCATGGTGACGATCTCAGGCACGATGCCGGGAAGCGGACGGGTAGCGGAGCCGGGCTTGGTCGGGATGGCTCCCGGCAGGGGCGAGATCATGATGTGCCCGGTTTCGGTTTGCCACCAGGTATCGACGATGGGGCAGCGCTCGTGGCCAATGACCTCGCGGTACCACATCCAGGCCTCGGGATTGATGGGCTCGCCCACCGTGCCCAGCAGCCGGAGACTTTCCATCTTGTGCTTGTTCGGCCACTCGTCGCCCCACTTGATGAAGGTACGGATGGCGGTTGGGGCGGTGTAGAAGACGTTCACCTGGTGACGATCAATGATCGACCAGAATCGGTCAGGCTCGGGGAAATTGGGAGCACCTTCGTACATCAAGCTGGTGGCGCCGTTCTGCAGTGGTCCATACACAATGTAGCTGTGGCCGGTAACCCAGCCAATGTCTGCTGTACACCAATAGGTGTCTTCTTCCTTCAGATCGAAAACCAGCTTGGTAGTGTAGTAGGTACCCACCGAATAGCCGCCCGTGGTGTGAACGACGCCCTTGGGTTTTCCTGTCGTGCCGGAGGTGTAAAGGATGTAGAGGGGATGCTCAGCGTCGAGCGGCTCCGCGGGACATTCGTCGGACGCTGTCGCCATCAGGTCATGCCACCAATGATCGCGGCCATCCTGCATGTTGATGGGAGTTCCGGTGCGCTTGTAGACCACAACTTTTTTCACGCTCGGACAGGATTTCAGGGCCTCCTCAACCGCGGGAAAGAGTTTGACTTCAGAGCCGCGGCGATAGGAGCCGTCCTGGGTGATGACCGCGACAGCTTGCGAGTCGTGGATGCGATCCACCAGCGCGTTGGAAGAGAAGCCGCCGAACACGATGGAGTGAGGAGCGCCGATGCGGGCGCACGCGAGCATCGCGATGGGAAGCTCGGGCGTCATGCCCATGTAGATGGCAACGCGATCGCCTTTCTTCACGCCCATCGATTTGAGGACGTTGGCGAACTTCTGCACTTCCTTCCAGAGCTGCTGGTAGGTATAGGTGCGAACCTCTCCCGGTTCACTTTCCCAGACGAGCGCGGCTTTGTTCTTGCGCCAGGTCTTCACGTGGCGGTCGAGGCAGTTATACGAAAGATTGATCTGTCCGCCAGAAAACCACTTCGCCCAGGGAACATTCCATTCGAGCACCCGGTCCCACTTCTTGAACCAGTGGAGTTCCGCGGCAATCCGACCCCAGAACTTTTCCGGTTGTTCAATCGATTCCTTGTAAAGGCTTTCGTATTCCGCCATGGTTTTGACGTGCGCCTTCTCGGCAAATTGCGGCGGGCATTCAAATTTTCGTTGCTCCTGCAGGGTGGAATCGATATTGACTTCAGAAGGTAAGGTTGCCTTATCTGCCATGCGTGACCTCGTGGACTGGGGCTGGTCGTTTTGGAGAATTTTACTGCGCTGAGGGGGAGGATGTCTCCCCAGCGCGGGCCGGAACGAATTTAGTGGGCGCTAGCTCTCTCCGCGCCCAGGCCGGTATTGGAGCGAACCAGCAGCTCGTTAAATTTGTGCTCCGAGGTGGGCTCGTGGCTCAGGATGGTTCCCAGGAACGCTCCCAAAAAGCCCAGCGGGATGCTGAGGATGCCGGGATTCTCCAATGGGAAGATTGCCTTCGC
>QIAI01000264.1 GCA_003224995.1 Acidobacteriota bacterium | reverse complement strand
GGGATAGTAGGGTGGCCCCAGGTTCGCGTCCGTTTTGTGGACGCTAACCTAGGGCCACGGGTGGGAGTGGGCAGGTTAGAGATTGGGATTGCAAGAAGAGATGAGCTGGGTCGGCCCTGGCAAACGAACCCCGGTTGCCAGATTCTCAGTACACGTCGAGGTCACGCCCCACAACCACTTCGCCCGTGTACCCGGAAAGTACCTCTTTCAGAACTTGTTGCGGTGAGGAAGCTTGAGGTCGGAGTCCCGGACGCAGAACAATCGAGGCATGATAGATGATCAGCAAGTGAGGTTTGGCTTTGCTGGCGAGTTCGGCGAGTTGCGTGGTGTTGGTGTGATACTTCGCGGCATAGGGCTGAAAATCCGGCCGCTTCGCCAGCGCTTCTAGTGTGCTCGCCTCGTGAATAAGAATGTCACATCCATGGCAGGCATCGATGGTGGCCTGGGTCGCAGTCGTGTCGCCTGAGATCACGATGCTGCGGTCGGCCGTGTCGAATCGATAGCCATAGGTTTCGTCTTTATAAATCACTCCCGCACTGATCTCATGAACATTCACTTTGTACGTGTCGCGGTAATTGGGAGCTTGCCATGATTCGGTGGCGATGCGCTCGTCGATGTCGGCCTGCCACGCGGCCAGAACGTGATCGGTCATCGCCTTGATCCCCTTCGGGCCATAGACTTCGAGAGGTACCTTTCGTCCCATCACCCACGGCGTAAAAATGAGGTCGGGATAGCCGCCGTATGATCCGAATGCAAGTGAGTCACAAACGCCGTGGTGAGGTTCGTAGGTTCCAGGGCAGCGATTCCTTTGTCAAACATTGCGGCCTTGGCTCTGCGAACCACTCCGGGACCAAAGTCGATCAAATAGGCGCTGCCGTTCACAACAATCGCTGTGGCTGGGCCGGACCTGTCGGGATCTGGGAACGGATTGCCGGTGCCAAGAAGGACCACCTGCGTATTGCTGGGCGAACCTGTGGTCGTTCGTTGCGCATCGGCGAGAAAAGTTGCGAATATCACAAGCCAGACGATCACAGTTCCGAACAGCCAGAACCCCATGTTCCGACGAAGCATGAATTCCTCCCCGCTTTGGTCGTAGCGGACGCTTCCCTCATTCAAGCTCAGGAACATAGCACGGATATCCGCGTTGCGCGGAGTCAGATACTTGTGCGTCCATTTCCAGCGTCTGCAAGGGATCGCTCGCGGTTGTCTCCGCCAGTAGCCGCCCATGCGGTGCATAGGCAAAGCCGCCTCCGCCAAAGCGCGTACCCCCCTTGGAATGACCAACCCGGTTCGAGCTGACCACGTAAGCGCCCGAAACCAGCGACGCCATCGCACCCGCAATTTTCCAGGACTCTATCTCCATTCCTGAAGCACGCGGTATGACCACGAGCGATGCCTGTTGCTTTCCGTACGCCCGGGCGTGCTCGTTGAACATTGCGTCCGTGCACAAGAGCACGCCGACTTTGATTCCCAGAATCTCCGCTACCCGAAAGCCTGAACCATCGCCGGCGTACCAGTTGCTCTCAAACCATCCCGGCTCATTCGGAAAATACTGTTTTCGGTGCAACGGACGAACGGCCCCGTTCTCCAGCACGAAGGCTTCATTCGCGAGCCGTTTTCCATTCCACACCGGCCGTGAGGAGAGGATGGCGGGAAGATGCAGATCGATCAGTCCTGTAAGCCCTTTTTCATGAGCACGCACGCTGGCCCGCGCCTCGTCTTCCGAAAAGACTGCATGCTCCGCGATCCAAGAACCAAAAGGTAATTCATTGGTGATCAGAAAGTCGGGGCGAGCGGCGCTAACCGAGTCTCTCAACTCATCCCACTGCCGATCATCGGTCGACAAGGCTTCGGGCCATTCCACAAAAGCGATGCGCAACATGGTCACCAGATTCTAATGCGATCGTCGGGTTTCAAATAAAGCTTGTCTCCGGGCGCGATTTCGTACGCTTTATACCAGGCGTCGACATGGCGCACCGAGTCGCTTCGATATTCGGCCGGCAAATGCGTGTCGGTCGCGATTTGCTTGCGCAGCGCTGCTTCGCTCTCGATCTTGCGCCATCGTTGGGCGAACGCCACGAAAAAGCGCTGCTCCCCGCTGAGTTCGCCAATCACGACATCGGTCTTGCCTTTTAGCGATAGGACATAAGCATCATGCGCCACCAGCAGTCCCGTCACATCGGCAATGCTTTCGGTCAATACCTGCTTGCCATTGATGCAAACATCCGCGAAGGGGCAGTAGCTATTCATTTGCGTCACCAGCTTCGCCGCCGCCGCATGGTACTGCGCGCGATCCTCCGCGGTCCACCAGTCGCCCAAACGTCCGCGTGCATCGTAAATATTGCCGAGTTCGTCGAAGCTGTGGCTGATCTCGTGGGCCATGCCGGCGCCGGCAGAACCGTAGTTGGAAGCGGTGTCGCCCTGGGCGTCAAAATAAGGCGGCTGCAGAATGGCGGCCGTGAAAAACTCGGCGTTGGGACTGAACATGATCACCGCGCCAGGCGTCTGCGGATTGATCGGCCACTCGATAGGATCGACCGCTTGTTTTAACTTGGCCAGGTTGCGCAAACGAAGAAAGGTTTCCGCGCGACGCATATTTCCGAACGCGTCGCCACGCGCGATATCGAGAGTCGAACAATCGATCGATGTGTCCGGATAACCAACGATGACCTCTAGCGCGCTCAGCTTGGCCAGCGCCTTTTCCTTTGTCGCAGGCGACATCCAGGTAAGCTTTGAAATGCGAGCACGGTAAGCGGTGACCAGATCGCTGGCCATCGCTTGTGCCTTCGCTTTAGCTTCCGGCGAAAAATAACGCTGCGTATAGAGTTGCCCGACAGCGTCTCCCAGAGCGCCGTTTGTGGCCGCGATGGCGGATTCCTTGCGCTCCGGCGCCTGCTGCGCGCCCGACAAGATGCGGCCGTAAAAGGCGAAATGTTCCGCAGCCACCGCCTTGGGAAGAACACTGGCATAGTGTTCGATCAGGTGGAACCTGAGATAGTCCTTCCACGAATCGGTGCTTTCACTCGCCACCAGGGCGGAGACGCCGGTGACTGCAGACGGCTGCCAAACGATGAAGTCAGACTGCCCACCAAGTCCAGCCGATTTGAAATAAGCCTCCCAATCCATGCCCGGCGCCTTGCCAGCAAAGTCACCGCGTTTCCAGGGGTTGTTCTGTTTAAAGACGTCCGCGGTATCGGCGTCAGGTGCGAAGGCTTGTGCGATTTGGATCTCGAGAGATAAAACTCGCGCTGCCCTGGTGTCGGAGTCTGCCATGCCCGTCAGTTTCAGGACTGCCGCGATGTGCGCCTGATACTGCGTGCGTAACTCGGACATCTTGGGCGAGGAGTCGAGGTAATTGTCACGATCGGGCATTCCCAGGCCGCCCTGCCAGAGGTGGACCACATTGTGGTCCGCGTCTTCAAAGCCCTGATTAACCCACAAGCCAAAAATATGGTCGGAGTTCGAGATAAGACCCTCAACCTCGCCATTCAACGTTGTGCCGAGATAGCCTGATAGCGACGCCTTGTTTGTGATCGCAGAAATCAGGGCCATCTCATTGGCCAAGGGTGTCAGTTTCCTGGCCTCAATGCCGTCTTCATCCATGAAACTGGCGAAGTAGTCGCCAACTTTCTGTGCGACACTGCCCCGTGGCGGGCGGGCCGCGGCGGCCTCTTGCACGAGATCGCGCACCCTCCCGCTGGTTCTCTCCTTCACGATTGCGCGCGTATCGTAGCTCGATTGGCCGGGAGGCATCGCTACCGTTCCAAGCCATCCCCCATTGGCGTAGCGGTAGAAATCATCTCCTGGCTTGATGGAATGATCGATAGAACGAACCAGGTCATCCTTGATGGCGGTTTGAGCAAGAACTGGGACGGCCGCGGTCACTGAAGTGAACATAACGACCATCGCCGTAGTACGAACAAGATGTAAGAGGGTTTTCGCCAGCCGGCTGCACCGAAAGCAATGCGCCAATGTAGACGCATCAGCGATGGTGCCCGCATCTTTAGGTGGCATGGTGGCTCCCAGATGGCCGTTATTCAAAGTCAATAACGGAGCAGCCTCGTGACAATACCGAAATGAATGCATGCACCATGGACGTTTGCGGACCTCTCACCTGAACTCCTCGGCCGTGAATTCCTCAACCATCAAGCCGTTTTGCCCGTCACTCTTCGAAATCAGGGATCTACCGAAACTGTCCAGCGCAAACCAACACGGATCACACTTAGGGGAATGGGTAGAGATAGCAGCAGTGATTGAAGGAAAACATTCGCCCGATTCAGTCTGGATGGCGGCGTGCTCTTTTGAGGCCGGTGAGTCGTCGAAGTTCTGCGGCTTGAGCAAAATCTTGGTGCGGGCGGAGGGAGTCGAACCCTCACGAGCCTTTTAAGCTCTGCGGATTTTCTTACCGTCTACGGCTTTCGCCGCCCGGATGCCGCTTCTTCCTGAAGTCCTGCGTCCCGGTTTGCGGTCTGGACTATCCCTTCACCCTCTCCCGAATGATCCGGGGTTTGGGTGCTGCCCGTCTAGTCTCTACACCTTCCCGGCCGACTTCTCGCCAGGCTTGGCTCGGGATTGCCACTGATCAGAGGTTTCCCTGACTTTGAGCAGTTCTGCATCACCGGTTTCCCGACGAGCACTCAAGTCTTTCTCAAGTCCGCTGCGTCTGCCATTCCGCCACGCCCGCGTGGCCGTCTGACTGCTTCTCTATCATAGGGCAGGATTGCTCGGAAGACACGCCCGTTTCCCCCGCAGCGATCACCCAAAGGGCGCTGCGATACAGTGGCAAGAATGATGAGCGGCTTCAGCCGCTGAGGTGCCCTCCCTGGCGGCTCCCCGCCGGACGGGGAACGGAAAAGCGCGGAAGGAAACCGGGGAGAGACAAACGTTCCTTAGTTTTCGCGGAGTGTGGATTGGTGAGCCTCCGGTATGTCCCCAGTCGTTTCCCTGGAAGTGCGTTTTCAATTACCAATAGCGTTCCCTGGATATTGAATGTCTCAACACCACGCCGTAGGAGTGCTAGAGATTCAGAAACAACTGCATCTCGTGCAATGCTTCATCAAGCGCTACCCGAAAGGCTCTGCCGCGTGGCCGCGGGCCAGCGAAGCCCACTTCATGCTGCAGCCGGCCATC
>QIAI01000263.1:4668-8762 GCA_003224995.1 Acidobacteriota bacterium | reverse complement strand
CAATTCGAATGGTACTTTCCACGTGGGTGGCACCCTCACTATCCCAATTTTTCAAGGTGGGCGCACGCATGCCAACGTGCTGCAAGCCGAGGCGGCGTTGCGCCAGTCGAAAGCCCGGCTCGAAGATTTACGTGGGCAGATTGATAATGACGTACGAACCGCGCTGCTTGATCTGAATGCGGCCGCCGACCAGGTGGAGGTCGCGCGCAGTTCGATTGATCTTGCGGAACAAACTCTGACCCAAGCGCAGGATCGATTTGCCGCTGGCGTGAGCGACAATCTGGAAGTCGTGCAGGCGCAGGAATCAGTGGCGAGCGCACATGAGTCGTACATTTCCAGCTTGTACGCCCACAATCTGGCGAAGGTGGAACTGGCCCGCGCCTTGGGAAATGCGGAACAAGGCGTTAAGCAGTATCTGAAAGGCAAATAGGATGGGAACACCGACAAAAGCGGTACCCGACAAAGAACTCCCTGGACCCACTGCCCCCATCTGGCGCGCCGCCATGATCCGCGTTTCCGGGTGTTCCTGATCCTCGGGCTCATCGTCTTGTTAATTGCCGGTATCTTCCTGTGGCGCTATTTCACCAGCTATGAATCCACGGACGACGCTCAAATCGATGGCCACGTGAATCCTATCAGCGCGCGCGTGAGCGGCAATGTCATCAAACTCAATGTGCAAGACAATCAATACGTGGAAGCCGGCACCGTGCTGGTTGAAATTGATCCCACCGATTACCGCGTGGCGGTTGAGCGGGCGCAAGCGGACTACAACGATGCCAAAGCCACGGCGGATGCCGCTTCGGTCAACGTTCCCGTGATCTCGATCAACACCGAAAGCCAGACTTCTTCCGCGGATGCCGACGTCATGAATGCCCAAGCCGGAATCAAAGCGGCTCACCAGCAATGGGAAGCTGCCAAAGCCAACCTCCAGCAGGCCGATGCCAATAACGTAAAGGCGCAGAATGATCTCGGCCGCTACAGGCAACTGGTGGATAAGCAGGAGATTTCGCAACAGCAGTTTGACCAGGCCGTGGCGGCTGCCCGTGCGGCAGAAGCGACCGTGAATGCGGCACGCGCCAATGTTGACGCCGCCGCAGCGCAAGTTACACAGGCGCAGAGCAAACTCGCCCAGGCCCAAGCGAATCAACGAGCGGCGGCTACCGGTCCCAACCAGATTGCGATCACACGCGCCCGCGCCAAATCCGCTGTGGCCGCGGCGGCCCGCAAAAAAGCTGATCTGGACCAGGCGCAAATTAATCTTTCCTACACCAGGATTGTCGCCCCAGTCGCGGGCGTTGTCAGCAATCGCACCGTCGAGGTCGGCCAGAACGTTCAGCCCGGCCAGGCCATGCTCAATCTCATTCCGCTGAGCGACAAAGATATCTGGGTTACCGCCAACTTCAAGGAGACCCAACTGCGCGACATGCGGCCGGGCAAGAAAGCCACCATCTCGGTGGATGCGACAGGAAAGAAGTACAAAGGCCACGTGGATAGCATCGCCGGTGCCAGCGGTGCCCGCTTTAGCATCCTGCCTCCAGAGAACGCGACCGGTAATTACGTCAAAGTGGTGCAGCGAATTCAGGTGAAAATTGTTTTTGAACCGGGTGAGACCAGGGGCCATGAACTCCGTCCTGGCATGTCGGTGGAGCCCAAAGTCTGGATTCGTGAATGAGTAGCACAACCCTCACGCTCGACCAGGCTGATGAGTGGCGTCCCGCAGTAAATCCCTGGATTATTGCCATCGCGGTTACATTGGCGACCTTCATGGAGGTGCTCGATACCAGCATTGCCAATGTTGCCCTGCCCCACATTGCCGGCAGTCTTTCTGCTGGACAGGATGAAAGCACCTGGGTACTGACCTCCTATCTCGTGTCCAACGCAATTGTGCTTCCGCTCAGCGGATGGCTGTCGTCCATCGTGGGGCGCAAGCGTTTCTACATGGGCTGCGTTGCCCTGTTTACCGTGAGTTCATTTCTATGCGGACTCGCTCCTAATCTTCCCGCCTTGATTATTTTTCGTATCTTGCAGGGCGCCGGCGGCGGGGGATTGCAGCCCAGTGAGCGGGCCATCCTGGCCGACACCTTCCCGCCGGCCAAGCGGGGCATGGCTTTCGCCGTGTATGGCATTGCAGTCGTCATGGCGCCGGCCATCGGGCCCACGCTGGGCGGTTGGATCACCGACAATTACACCTGGCGCTGGATTTTCTTCGTTAATATTCCGGTGGGAATTCTCTCTTTGCTGCTGACTTCCCGCCTCATCCAGGATCCTCCTTACTTCAAGCGCCGCAAGTTGAGCGAAACCAGAGTCGACTACATCGGGCTCGGTTTTGTTGCGCTCGGCCTGGGGACGCTGCAGATTGTGCTCGACAAAGGGCAGCGCGACGATTGGTTTGAATCCCACTTCATCCTCACCCTGGCCATAATTTCGCTGGCGTCCATTCTCTTTGTCATCTGGTGGGAGTGGCGCCAGAAAGACCCCATCATCGATCTTCATTTATTCGGCGAGCGCACCTTCGCCGTCTCGAACTTGCTGATGTTCATGCTGGGATTTGCCCTTTTGGGCAGCACCTTGCTGCTTCCACTCTTCCTGCAAACCTTGCTGGGCTACACCGCGCAGTTATCGGGAATGGCGCTCTCCCCCGGCGGCTTCGTCATCATGGTCATAATGCCAATCGTAGGCTGGCTTCTGTCAAAGTATGACGCTCGCTATCTGCTCCTGTTTGGTTTGGCAATGCTGTCGTTCTCGCTTTTTCACATGACCAACTTCAACCTGCAGATTGATTTCAAAACCGCGGTTTACGCGCGTTGCCTGCAAGCCGTCGGATTGGCTTTCCTGTTCGTTCCGATCAACACCGCGGCCTATGCGTACTTGCCCAGGGAAAAGAACAATGCGGCGTCCGGCCTCATGAATCTGGCCCGCAATATCGGTGGCAGCGTGGGAATTTCTTTCGTGACCACCATGCTGGACCGGCGAACGCAAAAACACCTGAGCGATTTAACCAGTCACCTGACGTCCGCCAACGCACAATTTCAGGCGAATCTGCGCGGTATTGCTCAGAATTTAATCGCGCACGGCACCAGTCCGGCCAATGCTTCCAAACAGGCCTACGCGGTCATGCAAGGCATGTTGCAACGTCAGGCCACCATGCTGGCTTACCTCGACAATTTCCACGTCCTGGGCTATGCGATCCTCGCCATGCTCCCGATGGTCTTCCTGATGAAGAGGACAAAATCGAGTGGCGGGATGGCGGTACACTAATAGGGGGAGGATGGCATGTTCCGAATCATCACCCTGGAGCGCGAGTACGGCTGCGGCTGTGCCAATATCGCCAGCGAACTGGCCAACCGTCTGCACTGGAAGTTGTGGGATCAGTCGCTCACGGAAGAAATCGCCAGGCAGGCGCATGTCGATTGCGGAACCGTGGAACGGCGTGCAGAGAAGATCGACGGCGCCTTCTACCGTTTGGCGAAAGCCTTTTGGCGGGGAAGCTACGAGCGCAGCATGCCGCTGGATGAACGGCAAACCTTCGACGCAGATTGCATGGTCAAAATGATGGAAGACATCAGCGCCAAAATTGCCCAGGAGGGCAACGCGGTGGTGGTGGGCCGTGGGGCTCCTTACTTCTTACGGGAACGAGACGATACTTTTCGCGTGTTCCTTTACGCGCCCCGCCCGGAGAAGGTTCGTCGCTTGGTGGCCGCCGGCACCCATCCCTCCGAAGCAGAAGATCTGGTCGACACGGTAGATCGCGAGCGCATGGCCTTCATCAAGCATTATTTCAATGCCGACTGGCCAACCCGCTCGCTCTATCACCTCATGATCAACACCGTCGTCGGCAATGAAAAGGTGATTGCGACCATTCTCGACACCATGACTTTGTTGCAGAGCCAGACTCCTGCCACGCAATCCGATATGCGTGGAGTTGCTCTCAAGTAATCAGTTTCACGAGTTGATCACCGCGCGATGACTGCCGGCCGGAGGGGCGCGGGACAACAATTCTGCGGACAAGTGTCGTGGCTTGCACCGAACTTGCCCAACGCGAGGCGCAAGGGCGCTTCCGTCATCCTTTCCACAATTAACTCCCGGATCATACG
>QIAI01000263.1:2640-4645 GCA_003224995.1 Acidobacteriota bacterium | reverse complement strand
AGACTTCCATATGGTCCGAGATGAACCCGATGGGAGCGAGCACGATCCCTGCCGCCAGCTTGCGTTCCTTCACTTGTCGTAGATAGTCGAGAACGTCGGGTTCCAGCCAGGGCTGGCCCGGAGGTCCGCTGCGACTCTGAAAAACGAGTCGATCGCCGGCCCGGCCTAGCGCTTCGGATATGAGTCGGCACGCTTCCTCGAGTTGCTTCACGTAATCGCACGATTGCGCCATGGAGATCGGGATGCTATGCGCGGTGTAGACGACCTGCGAGTTCGTTCGCACTTCCTTTGGCAGAGTCTTCATCGCAGTCTGCACGCGATCCACCATGGTTTCGATAAAACCGGGATGGTTGTAGTAGGCGCGAAGCTTGTCAATTGCGGGCGCACCTGTTCCCACTTGGTCTTGGGCGTGCGCAATGTTTTCCCGATACTGCCGGCAGCCTGAATAGGAACTGAACGCAGAGGTCACAAACGCCAGGGCACGCTGCACGCCGTCCTGCTCCATTTGTCGCAGCGTGTCCGCAAGCAGAGGATGCCAGTTCCGATTTCCCCAGTAAATGGGTAACTTGGGGCCGTGCCGGTCGAGTTCGACTTGGAGCGCCGCAATCAGTTCCCGGTTCTGCTGGTTGATGGGACTCCTGCCGTCGAAATGATAATAGTGTTCCGCAACGGCGAGCATCCGTTCGGACGGTACATTCTTCCCCCTCAGGACATTCTCGAGGAAGGGCATGACTTCATCTTTGGATTCGGGTCCACCGAAAGAAACCACCAGCAGGGCGTTATACGTCATAGGAGTTGAGGCCAATTGTCTTTCCTTAAGGATAAACAGAATAGCTGGCGCATCCCAGTTTATGAACGCTGTTCGTCAACCTATTAACGGTGATAAGACACCAGTAAACCTAAAAAGGCTCATTATTTGTATGTTAACTAAATATGGTTGACAAATGATCTTTCCCGCGAATACCCTCGAAACGTAAGCACAAGGTGCCAACCCGTGGCTGGCCACAAGGAACGCTACATCGCGGTGATTGCCGACATGGTGAAATCGCGGGAGCTGCCCAGTTCCCGACGAGCCCTGGTGCAGAAACATTTTGAGGAACTGATTGCGCGCCTGAATAAGGAATTCCGGCCATCCATCGCTGCTAAATTTTCAATCACTCTGGGCGACGAATTCCAGGCCCTCTTGAAGACTTCCACCGTGATTCCAGATCTGCTGTGGAGATTGGAGGAACAGTTCGCAGACCGGCAACTGCGGGTTGGAGTTGGATTCGGGACTCTGGACACCCCCATCCAGCCGTATGCCATTAACATTGACGGACCGGTTCTCCACAGGGCCCGGGAAGCCGTAGAAGAAGCTGCAAGGCAACATATTCTCGGAGGAGTATTTCGCGGTTTTGGGTCTCTGGATGATGTGCTGAGCGGCATCGCTAGGCTTTTATATTTCCAGCGCTCGGGCTGGACGTCGGCACAACGCAAAATTGCGAACCTGATGCGCAGCGGATTGTCGCAAAGCGAAGTAGCCGCGCACCTCGGGGTCAGCCGCCAGGTGATTTCGAAACAGGCGGCCGCCATCGGATGGTCAGCCTACAGGAGTGGGGAAAACGCGTGGCGTATCATCTTTCGAGACTACGTGGATCCCATGATCGGCCCTAAGCCATGATGTCCGCCAAAAATATCAGTCCGGAACTTTTATTGTGGGCAGAAATTCTTCTGCTCCTGATGATCACGTCTTACGGAGTGAGCGCCGATCCGCTCAAAGAAGAAGCGCAGGAATTTGGATGGCGAGCGTGGGGCGCCTGGCTGAGTTTACGGCTGGTTCTGGTCGGTTTCGTTTCCTACAGCCTGGGAAACTCCTTGCTGCTATCTGCCGTAATGATTCTGGCGGCTCTGCTGCAGCCATTGATTCGCAGCCGGCTGCCCATGCAGTGGGTCGCCGAATTCGAGTGTTTCTGGATGCTGGCCCTGATTGTTATGCCCTTGATGTATATCCGCCACGCTCATCTCG
>QIAI01000263.1:318-2602 GCA_003224995.1 Acidobacteriota bacterium | reverse complement strand
CTGAATGACGCCAGAGTTGGAGCGGTTTGCCTGGCTGCCGCTACCTTACTGTTCGTCATTCGCGGGGGGACGTACATTGTTCGTGGAATTTTGCGAAAGGCAGGCACGTTGCCTTCGCAGAAGGATGCAATTGTGGCGGAGATTGCTGCTGTGGCCGCCGCTGTGCCCCTGCCCCATCTGGACGCGATCGAAGCAGAGCTCACGGCGTCGGAAGTCGAGCTCAGCATCGACGTGAAGGAGCTAAACCGTGGACGCCTGATCGGCAACCTTGAACGGATTGTTCTCACCCTCGTGGTGGCGGGGGGCAGCTATTCGGCTTTGGGTTTTCTGATTGCGGCCAAGGGCCTGGTTCGCTTCGAGGAGTTTGAGAAAAGCCGGGAGTTTACGGAGTATTTCCTGGTCGGTTCTCTATCCAGCGTTCTGGTGGCTCTATGCGCGGGATTGCTTCTCCGTCATGCCTTGCTGGCGCTCTGGCCAGAATTGCTTGCCTTCCAGATGCAATCCTGATTTACAGCGTGTGGGGAGAGGCCAGAGAATCGAGAAGAACTGGCGCGCCCGGAGAGATTCGAACTCCCGACCTACAGCTCCGGAGGCTGCCGCTCTATCCAGCTGAGCTACGGGCGCGTACCAATAAGTTTACATGGGGAGTTCGGTGCCATCAAACGCACAGGCAGTCGAGGCCTGCGTTTTTTCTCCCTGCGCTTTGCCGACACGAGGATGCTACCAGCGTCCGCGACCGCCACCCCCGCCGCTGCGTTCCCGGCCGCGTCCGCCGCCGCCTCCACCGCCGCCAGTACGTTCCGGTTTCGGCCGAGCTTCATTCACGTTCAAGGTGCGTCCACCGATTTGAGAGCCGTTCAATGCGGCGATCGCTTTCTCTCCGTCTTCCGAACTTGCCATTTCGACGAATCCAAAGCCACGTGAACGTCCGGTATCGCGGTCGGTCAGAATGCTGACGCGGTCTACTTGCCCGTGTGCCTCAAACAACTGGCGCAATTCCTCTTCGGATGTATTGAAATCCAGGTTTCCCACAAAGATGTTCTTCAAGCGAGTGCCTCGGGGGTGAGCTATTTGAGTGTGGGCGACTTCGGCAGGGATCAGGTGGCACCTGAGCCCGTCCTGGGATCGAAGCCGGATCGACGAACAGTCAAATGCGCAGGAAGTATAGCAGGGAATGGCTTGGGCGAGTCCGCCGAACGGCGCAACTGGTCGATCTCCGAGGTGTCCAGCTGAATGCGCAATACCTCGCCTATGCCGCAACAGTTCACAATGCTGGGTAAGCTCAGACAGACGTCGCTGATTCCGTAGAAATCCTCCACCAGGCTGGAAACGGAGAGCACGGTGTTCTGATTGCGAAGAATGGCTTGCGCCAGCCGCATAATTCCAGCCGCAACTGCGTAGTAAGTGGCGCCCTTGCGTTCGATGATCTCGTAAGCTGCGTCGCGCGTGTGGCGAAAAATTTCATCCATGGCTTGCTGGTCGTATTCCATTTTGCGTGCAGCGCAGAATTCTCTTAGCTTCATCCCAGCAATGTTGGCGAGCGACCACACTGGCACTTCGCTGTCTCCGTGTTCGCCAAGAATGAAACTGTGCATGCTGCGAGCATCGACGCGAAAGTATTCACTCAGCAGATAGCGAAATCGCCCGGTATCGAGAATTGTGCCCGAGCCGATCACTCGCTGCGGAGGCAGTCCTGACAATTTCAAAGTCGCGTAGGTGAGGACATCGACCGGGTTGGTGGCAATCAAGAGAATGGCATTCGGATTGTGCTGGACGATCTGGGGAACAATTTCCCGCCAGATGCTGATGTTTCTGCCGGCCAGATCAAGCCGCTTCTCGCCAGGTTTCTGCAACGAGCCCGCTGCAAGCACGATGAGCGCGGCACCCGCGCAATCGGAGAAGTCGCCGGCCCATACCCGTGTGGCATGCGAGAAAGTGACGGCGTGGTTCAAGTCCATCGCCTCGCCTTCCGCTTTGGCGCGGTTCTTGTCGATCAGGACGATCTCTGAGGCCAGCCCATTCAGCAGCAATGTATACGCAAAGGTTGCGCCGACATGGCCGACGCCAACAATCGCGACCCGCAGTGGCGTTGCGAATTGCAGAGGTGCATTCATCGATGTTGCATGGATCGTACGTTAGTGCCGCGCCGCGCGCGAGAGTAGCGATTTAACAATCCTCGACACCCCAGAAGCCCGCTCGTTGGTATCCCAACCGCAACAGCCGGTTCTTGGGATCGTGTCGCTTCCCGCAGCTCGGACACACTAAAAAGCGGCTCCACTGCGTT
>QIAI01000263.1:0-308 GCA_003224995.1 Acidobacteriota bacterium | reverse complement strand
CAAAGATTCTTCTGCTACGGCCGGTGGACTGGTCCGCCGTTTCGCCACTATTTGGCCTCTTCCACCATCACCGCACCGGTGCTCCTCTTGCGCTTATTGGATTGCAGAACCTTCTTCCGTAGCCGAAGTGATTTGGGAGTGATCTCGACAAACTCATCATCGGCGATGAACTCGATGGCCTGCTCGAGGTTCAGTTGCCGGAAGGGCACCAGCCGGATGGCTTCATCCGACGTGGACGCTCGCATATTGGTCAGCTTCTTCTCGCGCACGACATTGACGTCGAGATCGTTGTCCTTGGCATTCTCGCC
>QIAI01000262.1 GCA_003224995.1 Acidobacteriota bacterium | reverse complement strand
CTGGCGCAGCTTGACGATCGCCAACTGGATGCCGATCTCCAGGCGGCCCGAGCGAAGACACGCAGTACCGACGCTGATCTCAAAAACTGGCAGGCCGAAGCGCGAGTTCTCGAAGCCGACTTCAGTCGCGCCCAGAAAATGTACGACGCCCTGCTCATCACCCGCGAGCAGTGGGAGCACGTTAAATTCAAGGCTGAAGCGGACCAGTGGGATGTACAGCGCGTTGAGCAGTTGCTGATCAACTACAAGGAAGTTGAGCATTCCCTGGAACTGGAACTGGAAAAGACCCGCATTTGTTCACCCTTCTCGGGAATTGTTGCGCGCCGTTACGTGCGCGAGGGCCAGCAAGTCGCTAAGGGGGACCGACTGTTTTGGGTTACCGCCGAGGCACCCTTGCGCATGCGTTTTACGCTCCCCGAAAAATACCTGGGAACTCTCAAACGCGGCCAGCAGCTTCCCCTCACGATTCCCGATTTCCCCAGTGAGTCACACACCGCCAAGGTTGTTGAACTCAGCCCGGTCGTTGATCCCACCAGCGGCACGTTTGACGGATTGGTCGAGGTCACTGGCGTGGTCGGCCGCTTGCGCCCGGGGATGAGTGCGATTCTTCGCATTGAAACACATCCATGCACCTCACTCAGGCGCTGAATGTTGTTCTGCCGGAGATCCCGGCACGTTTGGTCGCACAGCGCTGCCCACGCCTGCATCCGCAGGTTGTTCACCAGGAACATATCGTCGATGGTCGGCCCACCGTGCGCGTCTACGTGCCTGGCGTGGATGCCCTTTTCAATCTCGCCCCGCAGACCTGGGACCTGGCCCGCTTCTTCGATGGGCAGCGAGATTACAAGGAGGTGGCCGAAGCCTATTTCCAGGAGACTGGAAGAACGGTTTCTCTCGACGACCTACACCAACTCGCCGATGATCTGGAATCGATCGAATTCTGGTACAAGACACCGCAAGAGAAGAATATTGCATACCTCATGCAGTCTGCCGAAGAGCGCAGAGACGCATTCAAGAATAAGAAAAGTAGATGGGGTGACTTAGCATTCATTAAGTTTCCGGCGTTCAATCCCGACAAGTTCCTGGTGTGGCTGGATCAAAGGGTTAGCTTCATTTTCACGTGGTGGTTCACCCTGCTCACGCTGGCTGGTTTTGCCGTGACCTTCGTGATTTTTGTGCTTCATTGGGGAGAGGTGAGCCGCGATACATTGCAGTTTTTCAACTTCGCTGATAAGTCCTGGTCGGACCTGGCTGTCTTCTGGGGCATCACCTTTGTGCTCGCGGCGATCCACGAGACGGCGCACGGAGTTACTTGCCGGCATTTTGGCGCGCCCGTGAATGAGATGGGTTTCGCCCTGGTCTACCTGACACCCGCCTTTTTCACCGACACAACCCAAGGCGTAGTCCGTTGTCCGCCCTGGGAACGCGTTCTGATCACAGTCTCAGGGGTATGGTCGGAACTTTACCTATGCACAATCGCAACCGTTGTGTGGTGGGGAACTCCACCCGGCACACCGCTTCACAATTTCGCATATGTGTTGGTCTTGATGACCGGTATCGCCACTGTCCTGCTGAACTGGAATCCGATGATGAAGCTGGACGGATACCACATTCTTTGCGACGTCATTGGTATTCTGGATTTAAAGGAGAATTCCACAGCTTACGTATCGGCATGGGCGAAGAAGCACATCTGGCGGCTGCCTGTGGAAGTACCCTATGTCCCCAAGCGGAGACGACTGGGTTTTGCGATTTACGCGATCACCTCCGGTCTTTACAGCTACACGGTGCTCTTTATTTTGGCCCGCTTTGTGGGAAATATCTTTCGCAACTTCAATCCGGACTGGTCATTCATACCGGAGTTGGCTACCGGGGCGTTAATTTTCCGTTCCCGGATACGGTCACTGGTGAACTTCATGAAATTCCTATATCTCGATAAGAAGGATCGGATTCGGGCCTGGTTGCGATCGCACCCTGCTCTCTGGGTGATTGCCACTGTGCTCGTTTTCTGTCTAATTCCGATCCGGCGCGAGTCAATCAGCGGAGGCTTTGTCCTCGAAGCCGCAGACCGCGCCGTCCTCCGAACTCAGGTTCCCGGCAGGGTTACAAGGGTCTATGCGGACGAAGGCCAGAGGGTCTCTCAGGGCCAACTGGTGGTGCAGCTTCGCAACCTGCCACTGGCCTCCAGACAGGGGCAGACGCAAGCAGGCCTGCAGCGAGCCTCCGCGGAACTGAATGCTGCAGAAGCCAGATACCGGGATATAGGCGCGGCATTACTCCAGCGTGACCAGTTGGCTCAGCAGGCCTTGTCAGCTGCATCGGAATCCTCTCAACTGGAGTTGAAGTCACCCATCGCCGGGGTCGTCACAACTCCACGTCTCGGGGATCTACTGGGTAGCTTTTTGAAGGAAGGCACCGAAGTAGCCGAAGTTGCCGATTTCCGTACGATGCGTGCCCGCATCTACGTGTCTGAATACGAAATGCATAAATATCGAGGGGATTCCAGCGGCTGCCTGCACGTGGAGGGGATCCTGGGTAAATGGGAGGCGGGGAAGACGCAGGTGTCGCCGACATCCTCAGAAGCCCCGCCCGGGTTGATCGATCTGTCGAAAATCAAGGGAATGCGTCCGCCGACCTTGTACGTGATGGACCTGTGGGTGAGCAACACGGATGGCAGGCTTAAGCCCGGTATGGTAGGTACCGCACGCGTGTACGGTCAGCGTCGAAGCTTGGCAGGCCTTACATCCTGGGGAATCGCCGAATTTCTCGGGCGCAAACTCTGGTAACAATAGAGAAAGGCTGCGGAATGCGCAGCCTTTCCAAGGAAACCCGACCTAACTTCTTCCCTAGACAGCGCGGGTCGTGCCGCGAGTTGTACCACGCGTAGTGCCACGGGTGGTACCGCGCGTGGTGCCGCGAGTCGTGCCGCGAGTCGTGCCACGAGTGGTACCGCGCGCACTCGAGCGAACTTCACTCGCCGAGGAGGCGGGCTGAACTGGTGTGCTCGCTACGATAGCCTTCTTGGTTGTGTTCAGGGCGCTTATCAGTGATTTCTTCTGAATCGTCACGTTGGTCTCCTTGGTTTCTCTTGATCTGAGTTCCATCGAACGCGCTTCCTTAGTGCAAGAGCGATGCCAAAGCGATGCGACTGCAGAACGATGTCTCTATCTCTTTAAGTCAAAAAGAGTTGCGGCGAACCTGCATCTTGGGAGACTGCCCTGAACCGGGGATTAAAACTTCACCAAGGTTAATTATTAACCTTTTGTTGGTTAATTATTAACCAATCTTTTCAAGTTTACAGGTTCAGCTTCCGGCATAGGTATTTCATTCGTTGTGGATCGATGCGAAGGAGACTAGCGGCGGCAGTCTTCTTACCATTTGTCCGGCGAAGGGCGGCGCTCAAATAGGCGATCTCGATTCGCTCCATCTCTGCGTCAAAATCCACCCCTGCCTCCGGGATCAGGACAGCTTCCTGGCTGGCGGCGCTTGAGGAAAGCAGGGGCGAGGGCAGATTTTGGGCTGCGATCGTCGGGCCATCGCTCATAATCACCAGCCGTTGCACCACGTTCTCCAATTCCCGCACGTTGCCCGGCCAGGAATACGCTTCCAGTATCTCTATAACG
>QIAI01000261.1:5411-8578 GCA_003224995.1 Acidobacteriota bacterium | reverse complement strand
CCGGCCGTGCTGCTTCTTTTCCTCCGCCGTTCGCCCTCCGCCATTGCCCATGCCGCTGCCGGCGTATTCTTTCGCGTCGCTGTTCAGAACTTCCTTCCACCAGCCTCCGAAGGGAACCCCTACCCGATACTTCATGCGGGGCACAGGCGTGAAATTGCAGGCCACCAGCATCACATCCTCCGGCGATTTGCCCTTGCGCAACAGAGAAATCACGCTCATGGGTGCGTCGTTGCAGTCCACCCATTCAAAGCCTGCCGGATCACTGTCGAGGTCGTGCAAGGCTGGCTGGTTGCGCATCAGGTGATTCAAATCGCGCACCCAGTTCTGCAATCCGCTATGCACTGGGTACTGCAGCAGCCACCAGTCCAGCGAGCGATCGTGCGACCACTCGCTCGATTGCCCGAACTCTCCTCCCATGAAAAGCAGCTTCTTTCCCGGTTGCGCGTACATGTAGGCAAATAACAGGCGGAGGTTGGCAAACTTCTGCCACTCATCACCCGGCATTTTATTCAGCAGCGAACCTTTGCCGTGCACCACCTCGTCATGCGACAGCGGCAGTACAAAATTCTCCGTGAACCCGTACAGCATGCGGAAGGTCAGCAGGTTGTGGTGGTATTGCCGGTGGATCGGATCATTCTGGAAATATTTCAACGTGTCATGCATCCAGCCCATGTCCCATTTCATGCCGAAGCCAAGCCCGCCGACATACACGGGACGCGACACCATGGGCCACGCCGTGGATTCTTCCGCGATGGTCTGAACGTCAGGATGTTCCTTGTAGACCTCTTCGTTGAAGCGGCGCAGGAAATCGATGGCATCAAGATTCTCGCGGCCGCCGTACTTGTTGGGAATCCATTGGCCTTCCTTGCGCGAGTAGTCCAGGTAGAGCATGGAGGCGACGGCATCCACGCGCAACCCGTCGGCGTGATACTTGTCGAGCCAGAACATGGCGCTCGACATCAGGAAACTGCGCACCTCGGCGCGGCCATAATTGAAAATGTACGTCTTCCAGTCAGGATGGAAACCCTGCCGCGAGTCGGCGTGCTCGAACAAATGCGTGCCATCGAAATAGGCCAGGCCGTGAGCGTCCGCGGGGAAGTGGGAAGGCACCCAATCCAGAATCACTCCGATTCCGTTCTGATGCAGGTAGTCCACGAGGAACATGAAGTCCTGTGGGGTTCCGAAGCGCGACGTGGGCGCGAAATATCCGGTGGTCTGGTAGCCCCAGGAACCATAAAACGGATGCTCCATCACCGGCAGGAATTCCACATGGGTGAACCCCATGCGCTGCAGGTACTCGGCCAGCTTGGGCGCGGTCTCACGATAGCTCAGGGGGCGATTGTGATCGTCCAAGGCGCATTCCATCCACCCGCGATCGTTCCAGCCATAGTCGAGATCCCATACGACTGACGCGGTCCGCGGCGGCTTCTCATGCATCAATCCAAATGGGTCGGCTTTATCGACCTGGTGGCCATGATGATGAGACTCGATGTGAAACTTGTAGAGTGTGCCCTTGCCGACTGCGGGAATAAAACCTTCCCAGATGCCGGAACTTCCCCGCGGGCGCAGGCGGTGCATCTTGGGATGCCACTGGTTGAACCCGCCGATGACCGAAACTTCGCGTGCATTCGGAGCCCACACGCTGAAACAGGTGCCGGTTTCTTTTCCCGCGGAAAGGATGTGGGCGCCCATCTTCTCGTGAGCCCGATAATTGCTGCCTTCATTGAAGAGATACAGGTCCTGCTCGGTGAGCAGCGAGACGTCGTAGCGGACGGTGCCGGCGGCAGTTTCGATGCGTTGCGTCATGTTCTCCGAGGCTCCCCTGCCTTGCTCGATAAGGCCTTAGTGTACCGGATGCAGGCACTGACGTCCCTCACCGCACCCTGCCGGGAGGTCTGCGCCCTCCATGCTAGACTGCAGAATTCCGGAGGCGCGCCGATAACGTAAGGAGAGCCCTATGCCATGCCCGTGTTGCGCGTAGTCCTTCTGTGGCATCAGCACCAGCCGTTCTACAAAAACCTGGTTACGGGCGAATATCGCCTGCCCTGGGTGCGTCTGCATGCTTTGAAGGACTACTACGGGATGGTCAAGCTGCTCGACGAATTCCCGCAGGTTCACCAGAACTTTAACCTGGTGCCCTCCCTCATTACCCAGATCCAGGACTATGTAGCGGGCACGGCGCAGGATCCTTTCCTTTTCGTGGCCGCCCGTCCGGCCAAAGACCTCAATGCGGAAGAGCGCCGTTTCGCTCTGCAGTATCTGTTTCAGGCGAACCCCCAAAATCTTATTGGACGCTATCCACGTTATCGAGAGTTGTGGGAACGTTTTCGAAGTGCCAATGATTCTCCCGAGCGCGCCGAGAAATATTTTCAGCCAAAGGATTTTACTGACCTCCAGGTTCTCTCCCAGATTGCCTGGTTTGATGAGTTCTTTCTGGAAGACCCGGAAATTACGAAACTGGTTCGCAAGGAACGCAACTACTCGCTCGAGGACCAGCGCTTCGTGATGACACGCGAACGGGAAGTGCTGGGGCAGGTGCTTCCGGCGCATGCGGCGGCGGCGCAGAAGGGCTCCATCGAGATTTCGACCTCACCCTTTTACCATCCCATTCTGCCCTTGCTCTGTGACACCAATGTGGGGGCCGTCTCCTGTCCCGGCCTGCCCTTGCCGCAAAACCGCTTCCGCCACCCGGAAGATGCACGGGACCAGATCGCGCGCGGGCTCGACCTGCACGAAAAAGTCTTTGGCATTCGCCCCCATGGGATGTGGCCGTCGGAAGGCAGCGTCTCCGACGAGGCGATCGCCATCGCCCACAGCCTGGGCGTGCGCTGGATGGCGACCGACGAAGGCATTCTGGGACGAAGCACGGGCTTGTTTTTCGCGCGCGACGGAGATGGGCTTCTCGCAAACCATCTGGCTGAGGAGCTTTACACCATCTATCGCTACGAAAACGGTCCCACCAGCATGCACCTGCTGTTCCGCGATCACACCATCTCGGACCTGATCGGATTTGTGTACTCCGGCATGCCCGCGAAGGAAGCGGCGCAGCACCTCATCCAGAACATCAAGCGGGCGGCGCAACCTGTGCTGGATAAAGGCCACGATGCCGTGGTTTCCATCATCCTCGATGGCGAAAACGCCTGGGAGTATTACCCCAAATCCGGGCG
>QIAI01000261.1:0-5284 GCA_003224995.1 Acidobacteriota bacterium | reverse complement strand
GGGACTATCTGTTTCAGGCTCGCAGCTTCTACGAGCAGAATGCGGCGCAGGCCTCCGAGGCGCAACGCAAACTGGCTTACGAGGAACTACTCATTGCCGAGGGCAGCGACTGGAACTGGTGGTATGGGCCCGAGCATCACTCCGCCAACGATCGCGATTTCGACGAGCTTTACCGCAAGCACCTGTCGAATGTCTACCAGGCGCTGGGCGCGGCGCCACCCGATTACCTGGCGCAGCCCATCAGCGGCATCGTCGCGCGACCTTCGTTTACGCCCCAGACGGCGTACATCCATCCCCGAATCGCAGGCGACCTGGTGCGTTATTTTGAGTGGATGGGCTCAGCTATCTATACCGCCGACCATCGCGCCGGAGCCATGCACGGCAAACAATTTCTGCTGGACTCAGTGCATGCGGGCATCGATGAAAGCAATGTCTACGGACGGCTGGATTTCAAAGGCGATATCCCCGATATGCCGTTTGAAATCGTCGTTAACTTGGAATCTTGGGCCGAACGCGAAGTGCGTCCCCGCCATGCGCTCCGGCTGGAAGTGATGGTGCAGGATCAAAGAATTGCTGATTGGAAGGTGCGCGCCGACGATGACGAGACGCCTCTGGAGTCCGCCAAGCAACCCGGCACCGGAGCAGCGCGAGTCGCGCTGCTCCGTAATTTCGAATTCCGCATCCCTCTCGCCTGGCTGGCGGCGACGCCTGTATCAGGGAGCCACTCCCAAGCGTCTTCCTCATTGGCAGCCACCCGCCTCCGCTTGCGCCTCAGCCTCTGGCAAAATCGCCTCCCGGTCGACGCTCTTCCTCTCGAAGGATGGATTGAACTCCATCTGCTCGAGGAAGGAGAATTGATGTCGTTGTATTGAAGGCAGGCTGTAGGCTCGGAGCTCTAGGCTCTAGCAACCGGGCTTTAGCAACAAAGTCCTCGATTTCTGAGTAGAGGGTTGAGTTCTTGTGCTCAGCAGCGCATCGATCAGCATGGATTGTTCTGAGAGAAAAAAAACCGGAGCCGAAGCTCCGGGTAAGGTTTAATTTTGCTAGAGCCTGATTGCTAGAGCCCAAAGACCAGGCCCAGAGCCTCTGCCTTTTACTGTCCCGCCCCAGCCGCCATAGTAGACATCGTCATTGGGCGGCTCAATTCCAACACCAATCCGGTTCCCGATGGCAATACCGCAGAACGTCTTTGTACCAGCCAGTGTGTCGTGGTGGCGCCCGCACCCACTGCGCCGCCTATTAGCACGCCCGGTCCACCACCGATCAGGCCTCCCAGTAGCATGCCCGCACCAGCGCCACCGGCAACTTCAATCTGATCGCGCCGCTCGTGTCCCGTGCCCTTGAATTGCCCTTCTTCGTTGACGTCCGTTCCCGGAATATCGGTATCCACCAGCACGGCGTTCAGCATAAATCGCTGGCCATCCGGCAGGATGATGTGCTCGGGAAAGATGCTAATCGTCGGCTTGCCCTTGATGCGCCGCGGTTCGTTCAGCCTGGTGACACGGCCTTCCACGGTGGCCCCCGCTGGGATCATCGTTTTGCCGTCAATCACTACCGGGTCGGTAATTTTTCCCTGAAAAGGATCCCCCACCTTACTGCTGAAGGTGGAGATGGTGGTTTGCAGTTTCACTTTGAGCGGCGTTCCTTCCGGCACTGACATTGCGTTCTGTGCCCACGCACAAGCCGCCAATAGCACCACACCTAAAGTTGCCAACAACTTCTTCATGACTCCTCCTGCGATTTCGAAATCCCTTGGTTCTCTTTCCCGATGGTCTTGACTGCTGTCATGACTTCGCCTAAAGGGGCGCGATCGTGCTGGTTCTCGCCGCGATAAATGTAGCCAATAGTGCGATCGCGATCGATCACCATCGTCGCCGGGTGCGCGATGTTCAGCGCATCCATTCCAATCAGGTGATACAACCCATAACTCTTGGTAACGACTCGGTCTTCATCCAAAAGAAACGGAAACGAGACTGGATGCTTCTCCAGAAACTTGACGGGCTTGAAAAAACCGTCACGCTTCTCTGCCGCGATGAAAGCCAACTCCGCCCCGGCCTGCGCGATCTCGTCCTTGATCGACTCGACCCGAGCCATGCGCTGAACGCAATTCGGTCACCAGGTTCCTCGCAGAAATTCAGCGATCAGCAGGCCACGCCGCAAGAATCCGGAAAGCGTTAGCATCCCCTCGCGGTTCGCAGCATCCAGAGCAAATTCCGGAGCGCGCGACCCAACTTTCAGAGTCTCGGTGTAATCGAGCATCTGGAAATCGACTGTAAATCAACCAAAACGCAGGAACAACGCTGGAAACGCGAAGCGAACCAGAGGAGACACGGTGGCTGGCTTCAGTTTTGTTCACGTTCGGGCCGTGCACAGACGATCGAGATCCTCACTGAAGCGAACCTTGGATCGGGCACTCCTTACACATCCTGTTCAGCCGTCACAATGACGGACAGTTCGATCCGTTATAATCGGCCTTTTCAAGGACAACTGATGGGAAAGGTCTACACCGGTGTGGGCTATCTCACCGGGCGTAAATTTTCATTCGATTCACCCGGGCGGCTTTTAGCGCACCGCTCCATACTTCGAACTGCACTCAACGACAAGGAAACAGCCATGACTAATATTTCTGAGATTCGTGCGCGCGAGGTGCTGGACTCTCGCGGAAACCCTACTGTTGAAGCAGAAGTTCTCCTCGGCGATGGCACCCGGGGCCGCGCCATCGTACCCAGCGGCGCCTCTACCGGGGAACACGAAGCCGTGGAATTGAGCGATGGAGACGACCATCGCTATCTAGGCAAGGGAGTGTTGAAAGCGGTCGAGAACGTGAACGGCGAGATTGCTGAAGCCCTTGCCAACTACGACGCCGCCGACCAGCGCACCCTCGACGCCAGAATGATCGAACTCGATGGCACCGAGAACAAGGGCCGCCTGGGCGCGAATGCCATTCTTGCGGTGTCCATGGCCGCCGCTCGCGCCGCCGCCAACTCTTTTGGACTTCCCTTATATCGCTATCTCGGCGGAGCCGGTGCCAATCTCCTGCCAACGCCCATGATGAACATCCTCAACGGCGGAGCCCACGCCGACAATAACGTCGACTTTCAGGAATTCATGGTCATGCCGGTGGGCGCCCCTAGTTTTTCTGAAGCGCTGCGCTGGGGCGTGGAGGTATTCCACAAACTGAAGGCAGTTCTCAAAAAGCGCGGCTACAACACGGCCGTGGGTGATGAAGGCGGTTTTGCTCCCTCCCTGAAGTCGAACGTCGAGGCCATCGAAGTTGTCTTGGAAGCCATCCAGCAAGCCGGCTACAAGCTAGGTGACGACATCGCCATTGCGCTCGATCCTGCCTCCAGCGAGTTCTATCAGGACGGCAAGTACGTCTTCAAAAAATCCGACAAGTCGACGAAATCCTCCGACGACATGGCGCGCTTCTGGGCCAAGTGGGCGAATGACTATCCAATCGTTTCCATCGAGGACGGCCTCGCCGAAGATGACTGGGAAGGTTGGAAGAAGCTCACCGAACTTGCTGGTAACAAAATTCAGTTGGTAGGCGACGACCTGTTCGTCACCAACACCCTGCGTCTGCAGGAAGGCATCGACAAGGGCATCGCTAACTCTATCCTCATTAAGGTCAACCAGATCGGTTCGGTCAGCGAGACGCTGGACGCCATTGATCTCGCCCGGCGCAACGGCTACACCTCGGTAATCTCGCATCGCTCGGGGGAAAGCGAGGATACTTTCATTGCGGACCTGGCCGTAGCCACGGGCGCAGGCCAGATCAAAACCGGCTCTGCCTCGCGGACCGATCGCATCGCGAAATACAACCAACTCTTGCGGATTGAAGAAGAATTGGGCAGCAATGCGAGGTTTCTCGGACTGGGCTCGCTCAATTACAAGGGCGAACGCGAGAAAGTTTTCACGGACTAATCCTCGAAACGCGAGTGACCTCCGAAGAACTTTGCCGCGCCAAACCCGGGGAGAACTGCATGTCTTTGAAATCGGGGATCGCAGCCGCCATTCTCATGGTTCTGAGTTCGGTAGGCGCAATGGGGCAGGCGCAGCCAGCGTCTGCGGATACGGCGACTAAAGAGGAAGTCGTCAAGTTTCTTGAGTTGACGCAGGCGCGGGATCGAGTCGTGCAGATGTTGGAGGGTATGGCCAAGCAGGCGAGAATCGGGGCTGAGCAGGGTTTCAGGACGAAGGTCCCCGACGCTACTCCCGAGCAGATCAAACGTGTGGACGAACTTTCTGACACCATCTTCGCTGAGTTCTCGCCCGATGAAATGATCGACGCGATCGTGCCCATTTATCAAAAGCACCTGAGCAAGTCCGATCTGCAGGCCATTGTCGCGTTCTATTCTTCGCCCGCCGGCCAGAAGGTCTTGAAGGAGATGCCCGGTATCATGTCCGAGTCCATGGAGGCCGGAGGACGAATCGGCCGCAGCAAAATGGAGTCCGTGAACCGGAAAATCGAGGAACAGCTTGACGCGATGGTCCGCGAGGCCCAGGCGAAGAGGGATAAGGATCAGAAGCGCACGCCCGCGAAGAATTAGCGATAGGCACTCCGGCCGCGCGGCGAAATGCGATACTCACTCGGACGGGTATCATGGGGTCAATCTGGCGATCTACTTGAACGAGCGGCGCCATCGAAGCCGCTCATCGTCGCAGATTGATCTGCCAAACCGGAGTGTTCGTGAAAACACATCGTCTGTTCGTCGCCGTCCTGTCGCTCGCATCAGTTGTGCCGGCACTCGCTCAGGCCGACGCTCCTCCCTCGCGCGACGAAATTCTTGGCCTCTTTGGCCTCATGCACGTCCGCGAGCAGGTCGTGCCCGCCATGGAGTCGATTGCCAGGCAGCAACGCGCTATCATTCTGGACAACCTGCGACGACAGAATCCGCACATCCGCCCGCAAGATATGGTTCGGCTGAACCAGTTCACCACCGACATCATGAACGAGTTGCCGGTCGAGAGCATGATCGACGACATGGTGCCGGTGTACCAGAAACATCTCAACCGAAGCGATGTCGAAGCCATGAGCACGTTCTATTCCTCTCCAGCTGGACAGAAACTGGTTCGTGAGATGCCCGCCATGACTCTCGAGTCTATGCAAGCCGCCTCTCCCCGTATTCAGGCCTTCATGGACAAGGTGATGGAACGCGCGCAATCGATGGCGAAAGAGAAGGACAGCCAGGAAAACAAAACACGCGAGAGCCATCAGTAAAAAATGAAATACGATTGTCCTCGAACCTCTAAACGCAAGCTCTCTTAATATTCGAGGGCCGGA
>QIAI01000260.1 GCA_003224995.1 Acidobacteriota bacterium | reverse complement strand
GAATGGGCTGAAACGTTACCCCGCGGACACAAGGTTGGGTGAGAGCAAAATCGATGATTTTGCCCAGCTCGTGATCGTTCAGGCCCTTTTTGAGAGTTACAACCAGGTTGGTGGATATGTTGTACCGGTTCAGGTTCTCCAGGGCGTCCTGTCGGACGCGGCGCAAGTCGGCGCCACGTAGTTCCATCAGTGCATCTCGCTCAAAAGAATCGAACTGGAGATAAACCTCAAAATCCTCCGCGTAGGTCGCCAGTCTGCGAACAAAGGCCTCATCCTGTGCGATGGGGACACCGTTGGTGTTGACCATGAGGTGGCGAATGGGACGAGCCTTGGCCATCTCCATGATCTTGAAGAAATCAGGATGCTCAGTGGGTTCGCCGCCTGAGAGTTGCACCACATCCGGTTGACCTTCGTTGCGAACTACGGCATCGAGCATGCTTTCGATCAGCGCCGGATCGCGAAATTGCTGACGCTCCGGCCCGCTTGAGGCATAACACACCGGGCAGCGCAGATTGCAGTAATCGCAGATTTCCACGAGAGTGAGGCAGGAATGCTGCTCATGGTCCGTGCACAGGCCGCAATCGTAAGGGCATCCCCACTTCACGGGGGTGTTATAGACCAGAGGCATTTCGGGCGGCTTAATGAAAAGTTCGCGCGAGCGTCGGTAATAGTCGATGTCATCAGCGATCAGCACGCGCTCGCTGTCATGCTCAGAGCAGCGCTTCAGTAGATAAACTTTTCCATCCTGAAAGATGGTCTTGCCTTCGATCTTCTGGTAGCACGTCGAGCAGATCGACACGACAACATCGTAAAAGATGTAAGGGCGTTGCTTGTCACTCATTGCGTTTCCTGTTCAGCCTGCCAATCGCCCATACTCCCGCGGCGATGACAACCAGATCGACGAGAGCCAGCAAACCGTAATTCGCGCGCACCCCAGCGCTGGAGCTTCGACTGAAAGCACAATTCGAGAACATCAGGAGAAGGACTCCAGCGATAATCAACCCGAGAGACAGTAGGACCGTCAATAATACTTTCAACCCGTGCCCTCCACGTAGCGACCACGCACAAAAAGCGGAGTCAGCCAGCGCCAAACGTCGCGGGAATAATACAGCAGGCATAGCACGCAGGCCCATTGCAGCGTGCTCAGTTGCAGGAACACGCGCGGATACGGCTTTAGAAAATCGCATATCAATCGGAACGACAGGTACGCGACCATGAAGAATCGAAATACGTCCCCAGGTTGCCATGTGTGGCGAGCTCTGGAGCAATCTGCCGCCGATTGTCGGATTGATTTCATGATTCCGTACAGAATGGGCGCGAGCAGCACCAGGAACGCCATTTCATAGAGTTGAGTGGGATGGCGCCGAATTCCATCTCCGAAGTCCACGCCCCAGGGCAGAGACGTGGCCACTCCGTACGTATTGTCCGAAAGTCCGGTCAAGAAGCATCCGATGCGGCCAATGGCGATACCGAGCGCGAGTGGAATGGCGTACAAATCTCCGGTCGATTGCTCGACACCGATGTAACGTTTCATGATTTCGACGCCCGCCATTCCGAAGACAAGAGCGCCGACGATAGTTTTTCCACCCATCAGGTAAGCGGGATCGTGCAGGTTCCGCCAGGTGAGCGCCGGGTCTTCCAACCAGAACAGAGCTTTGGAGCCCAGAGCGGCACAGGCAACGGCGGTGGCGACGACCACCCAACGAGTCAGCGATGGGATGCAATCACCGAAGCGACGGCGAAGCATCAGGAAGACCACTGTCGCCACCGAGTAGGCGAGCGCCTCAAACACCATGTGCGGGTGAAACTGCCGATGGCAGACGACCAGGTAGTAAGGAAAAGTGCTAACGAAATGGACCGCTAATAGGATGCGCCATTATAGAAAAGAGCCTGCGGATTAAAAGCGGAACAGGTACGAACCTTTCACAAAAAACTGGCGGCTATCGTTCATGAAGTCGTCGGGAGTAGTCAGCAGCCCGGTCCGGGTAGGAATGAGTCGGCGATCCAAATTCTGCAGATTGCTGTTGTAGCCCACGTAAATCGCCGTGCCGGGGTGGATCAAATACGTGATGAGGAAGTCGGTGTTGAAGTTCTTGGTCGGCGACAACGAACTCAGCAGCGGATTCGACAGCACGCCGGTGTACTGCAGAATGACGCGGGCCGAGAGTTCGCGGGTGAATTGCCAGTTCCATTTACTGCGCAGGATGTGGTTGGTGACCGCAGTCAGGTGCGTGTCGCGCTCGCGGATGTGCTCGAGCAGGTACGTATTGTCGATGCGCAGCCGACCGGAAGCGTGAAACGTAAGCGTGGCGTTGCCCTGGTCCTCGTGGCCGATGAGGGGAATGCGACCCGCGGAAGGATTGAAGTTCACACCCGCGCCCGACACGAAGAACCAGGTGAAATCAATTTGCTTGACCCAACTGGTGGCGCCTTCAATGCCCCAAAACGGCTGCGGATAATCGCTCACTCTGGTCAGGCCGCTGTAATCCTGCGGGCGCAGGTAGACGTCGTCATACGCAAAGGGGTGGAAGTTGACCCAGGTGCCGCGCGTGAGGTCGACGCGGAAGCCCGGCATCACGAAGTAATCGAGCGCCGTGCCGCGATGATCCCAGATGCTGAATTGCTTGATGGTGGGTCCCCAGGAAATCAGGTATTTCCCTTCCGGCCGGACGGTGTAGCCGCCGTTGAACTGCTGCTCGCGAATGTCGACGCGGTTGACGAAGCCGGTTTCGGTGACGAAGCCAGGGCTGTAGTCGAGATAGAGAGCTTGCAGGTTCAGCTTGCGTCCGGCGCGCTCCAGATCAAGCTTGTAGCCGGGTCCGGCAGAGTGGGTGCCATCGACGTTTAAGGTCGAACTCGCGACGGCCGCGCCCTGGAGGCGCCAGTTCTGGTTAAGTTTGAGATTGGCATCGATGCCGCCCACACGGTTGTAGCCGCCGCCAAATTCGCGATCGGTGAAGATCGCTCCAATCGTGGACTGATCGAGAATGTCGCGGCTGACGCGTGCAATGGCGAAGGTGGCGCGATCGCCGCTATGGGGGTCGGTGGGCGGAACAATCTCACCCGGCGCCCGATCATCGGTGGCGAGCACTCCTACCGCCCATGGACCGGACTTGCCTGTGAGCCTCAATCCGAACTCGGGATGCGCGATGCGACGCGTGAACACCAGATTGATCGGCGCGGTGAAAAAATTGCTGTTTTCCAGGAAAAAGGGTCGCTTCTCCGGAAAAAAGACTTCAAAACGCTGATTGACGGTGATCTGCGGCTCGTCGGATTCGATCTGGCTGAAATCGGGATTGACGGTGGCATCAAGCACAAAGCGGCCGTGCAAGATGAACTTGCCATCGAGGCCGACATCCGGCTTGAAGGTGCGGCTTTCAAACAGCGGATGATTGGGATCGCGCTGGTCAATATCGCGAAAGCTACGAAAAATTCCGTAAGGGATTAGTTGCACGTTGCGCGCGGGCGAAATGCGCTCCAGACCAACCGCGGTCGCCGCCTGATTGAATCGCCCCTGAATACGGTTGGAGATGCGCGGCCAGAAGATATTTTCGTTGGTGCGCGGAATGCTGCGGTTCAGGATGATGCCCCACTCCTGCTTGTCGGTTTGCGGAAAGCGCAGGCTNNCGGAACGCCACACCGTGTCGAAAGAAGGATCGAAGCCACTGTAGTCGCCGGCCGTGCCGGTACCGATCGAACCTTCGGTCCAAAGCGCGTCCCACTGAATGCCGAAAGGATTCACGGCGAAGGCGTAGGCGCGGCGCGCGTCATGAAAGGTATCGATCATGATTTCGGCGGAGTCGTCGGAAAAAATGTCTTCGCGACGGGTCATGCGGGCGCGGATTTTTTGGGGCTCGGTATCCCAGCAGACGAATACGGCGTAGATATTGTGATCATCGTAGGCGAGATAGGTGTCCGTATTCTGGGTGGGTGTCGTGCCGTCGGCGGGTTCGCGCACGATGAAGCCGGTGACTTTCAGCATTTGCTTGGCAACTCGGGCGTTGGGTTGCATGTCGCTGAAGTCGGCCAGGGTTGGCGGCGTGTCGATGCGCGGAATCTGAATGCTGGGAGTCGCCGCGAAGAGGGCCCGCGACAAAAACAGAATGCAGCCCAAAATCCAGGCGAGGTTCGGACGAATTGGTTGGCGCGCGAACTGCGACATAATATGGATGCGACCGCTTCATTTCAGAATGTTCTGAAATGTGCAGGTTCGGGGTTGCCGGACAGTTAGACGGATCAAGGTACCGCAGGAAACCCGAGCGCTAGCATTTTATGCAAGTGGTCGCGGGAATCTAGGCCCGTGTTTTGGAACTGGCTGGCGTTTGCGAAGGGTGCATGGCCTGATCCGCGGAAGGAGCAGGCGCTTCCTGAACCTCGCCGACCACTTTCTTGAGGAACCCGGGCGGTACGGCCGCTGTGAGGATGGCTCGCTTGCCCTGGCGCTCGATGCGCAGGCTGTCAAAGAAGGCCTTCACGTCAGGATCCCCGCCGCGGGTGGCGACAGAATTTTCGGCGGCGTGGAACAGGTTCAGGTATGCGGAGATTGTATCCGTCAGGCTTTGCGCCTCGTCTTCGGTTGCAGGGAACGCTTCGGCGCGTACGTGCAGGGTGGGCGAGTAAACGGCGTAATATGCCGAGACGACCACCGACGCGGGTTTCTGGAACAGCATCGCCCACGTACCCAGGGAATTTCCGGCGGCCGGTTCGATCCGCCCGATGAACCAGGCAAGCTTCAGAACCGGGAGCGATTTACTCACGACCGGCAGGGATTTGTAATACTGGCGGAGCAGGGCGGGACCTCCAAAAGGCGACGCCAATTTGCGCGAGCGGTCCACCATGCCGCGTATCACAGCAGGGTCGTTCTGGTTGGAGGCGGCGACGGTATCAACACTGAGGATCGAAACCCGCAGGGTACGGCCTTCGAGCGGGATGCTATAGATCTGAGCGGAGTGATAATTCTCAACATTACCGGCAATCTTATGGAGATAGCTGGTCAGCTTCTCGTTGTGGAACTTGCCAACAAATACTTCCGAGAAGCGCGGTTCGGGCGCGGCGCCGCCGGTGGCGCCGGGGTCCCACTTGGCCGGATAATGGATAGCGAAAGCGGCTTCGTCAAGG
>QIAI01000304.1:11607-18740 GCA_003224995.1 Acidobacteriota bacterium | reverse complement strand
GTTGAGATGATCTCCAGAGGCCGATTCGCCCACGGCTGGTGCGGTCAACAAATGGCGATACTCGATGGCGAAGAGAAGGAATGAGTTCGGTTCGTAAATGAAGTTCACAAACTCGGTGCGGTTTTTCCTGAGCGCCGGGAACCCGCCCGCGAACGGAGTGGCGAAGAAACGCAGGTCCTTGCCGAAATTTTCATCCTGACCGAAAGCGCCGTTGAGCTGAACCCGTTGCATCGGTCTTATTTTTAGCTGTGCCCATCCTCCGCTGGAGCGCAGGGATGGACATCCGCATGCGGCTCCGAGCTCTCTGGAAAAATCACGCTCGACCAGATGCCTCCGCCTAGCCCGCCCACGGCTTGTCCGTCGTACCATTCCCCGGATATTTCCAGATGCTGGCCCAGAGGAATTTTGAGATCGCTATTAAACGTCCAGCTATCGATCTGGTTGAAAGTCTGATAGCGCTGGCGAGCGCGATAGCCCGCGAATCCAATGCTGAACGGATAGTGAGCCGCGGCTGAGCGGTCGATCGCGATGCGCCCGGCAAGTGCCGGAACTCGCGTGGCCTCGCCTGCGGTTGGGTTCACGCCTTGAAACGGAGGCGTCTGTTCCGTGAGCGGATCGAGCAACCCACCCTGCAAAACCAGGGAAGAGCCAGAATTCAGCGTCAGGCGGCGCTCCACCTCGATTTGTGGAGTCCATACCCAAAGATTGCCGGACCAGGACATCGCAGGTTCCAGCAAGGTAGCGTATGAGGTCGGAGACAAGGGCGAAAAGAACGGCGTGTCCTGACCGATGTGAAGCGAAGTTTTTTGCCAATCCAGGCCAACTTGCGCGGTCCGTAACCGGACCAGGCCCGCGGTTACACCGTAGGCAGTAGTGGGGCTTCCTCCGCCAAAGTCGACTTCGACGTTCGCCGAAGTATGCGCTCCGAACAGTTTCGGTCCGGTAGCCTCGACACCCAGCACGGTCTGGCGAAGGGTGGCGCCGACGCTTCCATCGGGGAAGCCCGGAAAACTCGGAAATGCGAGATTGGGCAGATCCTGAATGTCCAACGATCCGCTGTTTCGATACGCGTTGAACAGCACGAGTCCGGATAATTTAACGGGATATTTGCTTGTGCTTTCGACTTTGTCCTGGTGGAGTTCTTTGATCTTGGCTGCCAGAAAACCCACGTCTTGATCTGCGCTGGCCGTGGAAGGTTCAAGCGCTGCAGACCCGGTTATAGCAGGTTCGGTTGAAGCCGATGGCTTGTTTCCCGCTGCCTGGTTCCCCTGCACCTGATCACGCAAGGCCTGCAAGCTTTGACGGAGCTCTTGGATTTCAAGACGGGAGGCGGCGAGGCCGGAACGCGTTTCCTGCAGTTCGCGATGCAGGCGTGCAAGTTCCTCCGCGGTCGCCGTAGTGTCTTGCGCGACCAAGATGGTTGATGCGAGGCATACGGCTACAAAAAGAGGTCGAAGAAACACACCCACATTCCTTTGCTTGATTGTGGGTGACCACCCGTAATTAGGGCAAGGTTACCGACGTGCGATCAGGAGGGATAGGCTACGGGGAAAGTGCGAGGACTGAAAGAGACGGATGATGAGGTGTTTCCATCCGTCCCTTTAAGAGTTCGGTTTACTGCGGCTGAGTGTGCCGGTGCCGCGCTCCGGGCCTAACTTCCAGACTGTTGCTGCGCCTGCTGCTGCGCTTTTTTCAGATGGTCCTGGAAAGTGGGGTCATTGGGAACTTTTTTCAATGCTTCTTTGAAGAGATCGATGGCGGTTGGGTACAAACCCTTCTGATAGTAGGCCCAGCCCAGAGTATCGGCGGCATTGGGACTATCGGGCATCAGCCGGCGTGCGGTTTGAGCCAGGGAAATCGCCACATCGATGTTCCCGCCAGTCTGCAACATGACGTAGGCGAGATTGTTCGAGGCGACGGGATTGTCGTGTTGGATCTGGAGAGCTTTCTCGTACATCCCTTTCGCGGCGTCCCAGTTCTTCTGCGCTTCATACAACTCGCCCAACAAGATGTAGAACGAGATCTCGTTGGGATTGTCCTTGAGGGACTGTTGGAAGGTGGCGATGGCCTGATCGGTGGAACCTTCGGCGCGCAGTGCCTGACCCAGCTTCAACAAAGCATCGGAATTTTTCTTGTCGAGTTCAGCCGCTTTACGCAAGGCAACTTCAGCAGCCTTGTAGTCCTTCTTGTTGTTGAAGAGCGCGGTTCCGAGAAGATCGTAAAAAGCGCTGCTGTTGGGAACTTTGGCGATCTGGGTATTGGCGGCATCGATCGCCTTGTCGACCTGCTTTTGCAATAGATACGTATTCATCAACCCGCTGAGCGCATCGGAATTGGCAGGGTCGATTTCGAGCCCTTTCTGATAAGCCTTGGTCGCGTCGTTAAATTGCTTTTGCAGCAGGCGCAGGTTGCCCATCTGGACGTAACCGATAGGACTCTGCGGCGCTACCTCGATGGCTTTATTGATGTCCTGTTCAGCCTTTGGAAACTGCTTCAGATTGATGTTTGCGATGGATCGCATGGCGTAGCCATCCGGCAGGCGGGGCTGGGCGGTAATGATGGTGGACGCAATCTGATTCAAGCTCTCCCAGTCATTCTTGCGGACAGAGACGGCCGCCAAGGCGCGTTGCGCTTCCATCAGATCAGGTTTCAGGCGAACTGCGTCCCGCCATTCCGATTCCGCACGCGCCAGATTCCCCTGTTGATCGAGAGCCAGTCCGAGGTGATAGTGTGCGACGCCGTTATCGGGATCGCTTTTGAGAGCAGACTGCAGCGCGTTGACGGCTTCGTCGACATGCCCGTCTCGCATTTTGACCTGGCCACGGAAGACGAGGGCGTCGACATCCTGCGGGCTGGTTTTCAGGATCTCGTCATCCAGCTTGCGGGCTTCATCCAACCGGTTCTTCAAAATCAGGAGCTGAATGTAATTCTTCTTCGTCTGAAGATTCTTGGGATGAGCTTTGTAGAGAGACTCGTATTCGGCAACGGCCTTGTCGAGATCGCCGTTGGCGAAGTAGTAATCTCCCAACATGCGATACCCGTTGGGGTCGTCGGAAAGATCTTGCTTGGTTTGGCGGAGGAACAACTCGGCCTCAGTCTTCTTTCCCTCCAGCATGTACAAGCGCGCCAGACTGGAACGCGGGTCGGGATTTTTGGGATCGACATTGATGGCGTGCTTGAACTGTTCCTCGGATCGAGCGTAATTGCCTTCTTCATGCTGGTCTCGGCCGCGTCGTACTGTTGCGCCTGCATCTGCATGATGGCGTAATTTAGGAATGCATCAGAACGGTTGGGATCGAGGTTAATCGCTTTCTGCATCTCCTGCATGGCCCCGGGCAAGTCGCCCTGGCGAGCCTTAAAGTTAGCGAGAGCCATGTGGACATCCGGATTATTCGGTTGTTTGACCGTCAGGATATCCAGTTGCTCCTGTGCCTCCTTGAAGAACTTGGCGGCAATCAGCATGTTGGCGATGTCGACGCGGGCGGCGTAATTCTCGGGCTGGATGTCGATTGTGCGCTGCAGTTCCTGATAGGCGCGATTGGCCTCCCCCAGACGCAGGTAAGTGAGTGCGAGCCGGTAGTGTGCATCGGCGAAGCGCGGATCGATCTGGATGGCGTTGCTGTATTGAATGGCCGCTTCCCGGTACCGGGTTTTTTCGAAAAAGCGCTGCCCGCTCTCAAAGTACTTCTGCTTGCGTACGTTTGGGTCGCGCGAGCAGCCGCTGAACAGGCTGGCCACCAGAGTCAGGGCAAAGATCAAACGAAATGTCGAAGCACGCCTCATGGCTAATCTCCCGAGAAGGGGCGCGTCGCGCGCGCGAAATTTAAAGTTTTCATTGGGGAATGTATTGATTTAACAAGGGAACGATATCGCCCGCGAATGGCTGCAGTCGCGCCATGGCGGTATTTACCGATTCGCCGGGAAGCATCGGGGTGGTCAGGCGCACCAGCGAGCCATCGCTGCGGTTCATTCGGATGGAGTCGGTGACCAGGTAGATTTTCGCCCAGTACTCGCTGGCCACAGCGCGATCGTGGGCCCAATACCAATAAACAACCAGCAAACGATCCGAGCCCTTGGCGATCACATACCGATTCACCGGAAAGGGGGCACGGCCGGGTAGAGCGAGCGGAATTCGCGCCGAATCGATCGGCGTCCAACCAGCCCCGGGCAGGCAATTCTTCGGAGAATGAATGGTATCGCCAGCCCGCTGAGAGGGGAAATAGGCGATGAACAGATCCGTGCTGGGCTGCTTTTGTTTCTGGTCGTGATAGACCCGCAAGAGAAAATCACCCGGTCCCAGGATGTCGCGAATGTCCTTGCCAATTTCAACATCGGTGCTGGTCCAATGGTCGAACTGTTGGGGAAAAGAGGCCAATGGTTTTCGCGGAGGGAAAATTTCCGCCCGATTCCGCGCCTGCAAGAAAAGCGCGGTAGCCAACAAAAGGGCAAGCGCGAGGGCGAAACGTGCATGAGTTTTCATGGGCGCGACTCTACTTTCGTACACAACAGCTGAAGAGCGCGATGCAACAAGAAGAGCATGATGAGAGAGACCACAAAGATTAACCAGCCCGAGAATGCGTGGAAGAAGCCCTGAGCTTTGTCCGGATCCCAGTACTGAACGAGCAAACCTGTGCCAATAATGCGCAAACTATTAGCAATGACCGCGATCGGAATGGAGGCCAGGGCGAGGATTACCCGTATCGAGGTCCTCGGTTCCATGAGGTATCCGAAGATGATGGCCAGGGTGGCGAGGGACATTAAAGAACGGATTCCACTGCATGCTTCCGCCACTTCCAGCGACATTGCCGGCAGTTGAATGATATTGCCTTCCCGCAAGACCGGTACGCCCAGCCATGGCAAGGTATGTGCAGCCGCACGGGAAGCAATTAATTGCAGTGGAAATGTGATCTGGTTGAAGATTATGGCTGGGATCGGGATCATGAACAAAAGGAAGAGCCAGGGGAAGAGGATGGCCCGTAGGTGGTTCCAACCGTAAGCGAGAACGACTAAGCCGGCAATGGCGAACAGGAATGAGCAACGCGACAAGAAAAGTTCCGCGCCGAGAGTGCCAGCGGTGAGTACAATGAGGGCGAACGCAAGTACAAGCAATCCCGTCCAGGAAGGCTGCTGCGGCAGATTCCTAAGCCGATCTTTCTCGTTCCAGATTACGTAAAGCGAAAACGCAGGAACAAAGAAACCGTGAGAATAATTCGGGTCGTGAAGCCATTGACCCACAAGATGATGAAGGACGGGAGCATACAGCCAGGCAAGGACCGCAGCCAGTACCACCACCTCCCAGAACGGCGTTCGGGATCGCGGCACAGGCTGTGAATCGATGGTCAAGGACGCGGTTTGGACGGCGTGACTCAAAGCGTAAGTTGCTGGGGAAGAATGCTAAAAGCATAGCGAATTGGGGGCTCGGACGCAATCGACGAATGGGCTGCGTATGACTTTCGTCACTCCCCAGGCCAATGTCGGCGGGAACGGTTTGGGTTACCCTGACCCCTGAGAAGAAAGCTGTTTGGAGCATCGGAAAATACGGTCGCAGCCGCCCCGGCGCCGGGGTGGAAAATAGTTAATCCTGATTGGCAACACTTGCAACCAATAGGGATGCAAACGGTTCCTCTTATGAATGCGGTCGAATCACCCATCCATGTGGAGTCGAGTCCCTCGACGAGCCATGATTCCGGCGGGTTGGCGCTTCCACCAACGCTCCACAGCGGGACTTGGGGGAAACAGGCCACGATCCTGTTGCTGGGTGTCCTCCTGGTCACTTCAGCGACCATCGTGCGCGGTATCCATGTGGGCGAGTTCAGTTACAACGTTGACGAGACTCAACATGCGATGACTGGTGTATTCGTCGCGGACCTGGTGCGGGACCATCCGGTGAGCCATCCGGTGGAATACACCTATCGTTATTACGCGCAGTATCCGGCGCTAAGCGGTGTGATTCACTGGCCACCGCTGTTTTATTGCTTCGAAGGACTTTTCTTCCTGGCGTTGGGGCCGACTGTGTTCGCTGCCCGGCTGACGATTCTGTGTTTCGCGCTGATGGGATCCATCTTTTGGTTTCTGCTAGTAAGAAAAGTGTTGAATGACTGGGCGGCAGCCCTTTCCGCGATGTGGCTGCCTCTTTTGCCGGACGTGCTTCTTTTCGAAAAGACGGTCATGCTGGAGATTCCGCTGCTGGCTTGCTGTCTGGGGGCGAGTTATTTCTGGATCTCTTACCTGCTCGAGACCAAGAAATCCCACCTCTACTGGTTTGCGCTGTTTGCCAGTGGCGCGCTATTGACCAAACAAAACGGCGTTTATCTGATCGTTTTTTGTGCGTTTTCGGGGCTTCTGTGTGGAGGTTGGAAGCTGTTCTTGCGCAAGGAAGTGCTTTACGCGGTGGCCCTCTGCATCGTGTTGATCGCGCCGTACTACGTGGTGTTTTATGTGGTGCATTATTACATCCGGGCGCTACCCGGGCAACTGGGTTGGGGACTCCTGGGGCTGGGGATCCTGGGATTGCTGACCAATCGGCGGTGGTCGCGGCCACACGTGACCGGCATCATGCTGAGCTGGATCGCGGCTTGTTATGTGACCCTGACGTTGATTGGTCACAAGGAAGCACGCTATGTGATCTACTGGATTCCGCCCTTCATGTATTTTGCTTGCGGCGTATTGTTTTGTTTCTTCCGCGCACCGGCGCTCCGGAAGACCGCGGCGGTCGCGTCCCTGGTGGTAGTGGGCGCCACGTTAGCCTCGGCCTGGTCCTTTCACCGGCCTTATGTTGACGGCTATGCAGCGGTACCTAGAAAAATTCAGCAGCAAACCAACTCAGCGGTAGTGCTCTTTGACGGGCCTCTGGCCGGCAACTTCATCTTCTTCATGCGCGCCGATGATCCCGCGCGGCGCTTCCTGGTGCTGCGCAAAGCGCTTTACACTTACAACATCAAAAAAGAGGGCGGCAGTGAGGAGTTGGTGCACAGCCGCGCCGACATCGAGAACCTGTTTAGCGAGGATGGCGTACGCTATATCGTCGTGTCCGATCCGGTGCGTGCAAATTTCGAATCACAGACGATGTTGCGGGAACTCTTAAAATCTCCCAATTTCAAGGAACTGGGAAGATTTCCGATCTCGGTGGACGA
>QIAI01000304.1:0-11598 GCA_003224995.1 Acidobacteriota bacterium | reverse complement strand
AGTGCTCTACGAAAACCTGAAATGGTCTCCGCCTGCGGGGAAGTTCTTGCGAATCAGGATGCTGACCATGGACCATGACATCAGGGTTCCGTGGGACCAGTTCAGTTCAGTAAGCAGTAAATAGGATCTGAGAAAGCGATGCTCAAGGTACGTGTACTGAAGGGCGTACCAGTTCAGCGATGGTGGGCGAAAGCTGAGCTATCCTAAGAAACGCATCGACGGTTTCCATGGGCTGAAGGATTCTGCTTTCAAAACCAATCGTTAACCATGCTATTCGACACGCCGATTTTCATTCTTTTTCTTTGCATCGTAGCGCTCTGCTACTGGCAACTGGGATTTCGTAACCAGAACCGATTTCTGCTGGCGGCCAGTTATCTCTTTTATGGGTGGTGGGATTGGCGGTTCCTGCTGCTGATGATCGGTTCGACGGTCATCGACTATTTCATCGCCATCAAGATTTCTGAGGCGACCGATCCGCGAGTTCGCAAATCACTCCTGGTTTTATCCCTGGTCATCAATTTTACGATTTTGGGATTTTTCAAATACTTCAACTTCTTCGCCGATTCGCTGGGCCACGTTTTGGCGGGGGTGGGAATCAACGCGTCCTTACCGGTGCTGCTCATTATTCTTCCGCCGGGCATCTCTTTCTACACCTTTCAGGAAGTGGCCTACATCGTGGACGTGTACTCGGGCAAGCTTCCACCTTCCCGTTCGTTCCTGGATTATGGCTTGTTCATTAGTTTGTTCCCGCATTTGATCGCCGGTCCAATCCAGCGTCCTGCTCACCTGTTGCCGCAGGTGCAGAAGCCGAGAAATTGGCAGTCGGATAAAGCGTTCGATGGATTGATGCTGATCCTGGAAGGCCTGTTTCGTAAATGCGTGATTGCGGATAACTGCGCGCTGGTGGCGAATGCGGCGTTCGCCGGATCGTTCGGCAAACCGAGCCTGCCGGTGACGCTGCTCGGCATGTACGCCTTTGCCTGGCAGATTTATGGAGACTTCAGCGGCTACAGCGACATTGCACGCGGAAGCGCCCAACTCCTCGGTTTTCACTTCATGGTGAACTTCCGCCAGCCCTATTTTGCCGATAGCATTCAGGATTTCTGGCGCCGCTGGCACGTCAGCTTAAGCACCTGGCTTCGCGACTACCTGTATATCCCGCTGGGCGGAAATCGCAAAGGCGAACGCAACACCTATCGCAATCTGCTTTTGACCATGTTGCTCGGTGGTTTGTGGCATGGCGCCAACTGGACTTTTGTCTTTTGGGGTGGGCAGCACGGCGCCAGCCTGGCAGTGGAACGAAAACTCACTCGCGACAAACCAGCGATTGGAGGCGCGCTCCGCAAGCTGCTGAAGCAAATCTTTATTTTCCACGTGGTGTGCGTGAGTTGGATCTTCTTCCGGGCGCAATCGTTGCGTGCCGCGTGGGAGATGCTGAAGGGACTGGGAAGTTGGAGCTGGCGACCTGAATTTCCAGCGGCTTTCCTCTTTCTGGCTGTGTTCTCGGTTCCGCTGTTGCTTTTGGACATCTATCTGGAAACGACTGGGGGCGAATACTTCTCGGCTTTCGCGCCAGTGCGTTGGAGGGTCGCGTTTGGGCTGGCATGCGCAATGATCATTGCGCTGATGGGAGCAAATCAGGCGAATGCATTTATCTACTTCCAATTCTGAAGCCGTTGATCTAACTCAGCCGGAACTCGAGAGCGTGCGGGACCTAAGCCCGCGCACCGGCATCCTGGTGCTGTTGGCTGGGCTGGCCCTCATTATGATCGGATTCGAGGTGATTTCGCCGGTAGTACTGCAACGTCTCAGCCGGACCGAGCGGCGTGTCGAGACCGAGCTTCGCGCCGCCAAGCAATTGCAGCCCCTCACGCCGGATGGCCGTCCCACAGTTTTGCTGACGGGTAACTCCTTGTTGTTGGAAGGCGTAAACCTGGACAGTTTGCACGATAGCTTGGCGAGTCAGTACGAGGTAAGCCGGCTCGGGATCGAACAGACTCACTATCTGGACTGGTATTTCGGTTTGCGGCGATTGCTCGAAGAAGGTTCCCGCCCAAGCGTGATTGTGCTTACCCTGGCAACCGATCAACTCGCGTCCCGCTTTACGCTGGGCGAACAATTTGCCCACCGGCAAATGAGCTTGCACGATTGGCCCCTGGCGATTCAGGAAAGCCATCTCGATCGCACTACCGCCAGTACGTATTTCTTTGCTCATTGGAGCAATTGGCTGGCAGATAAGGGTGTGATCCGGCAGCGCGTCATGATTTTGCTGGTCCCCAACTTCCGGCTGCTTGCGATGCGTATCGCGGATCATGGCGCGCATGTGAGAGATCCGAAACTGCTGCTTTCGGCCGCGGAACAGAGATTGCCCGAACTGGGGGAATTGGCCCGGACCTACGGGGTGAAAATCGTTTTACTGATTCCTCCGACCCTGCGGGAAGATCGCTCCCGTGAAATCCAGGCGATCGGCGCGCTGGCCGGGGTACCCGTCTGGGTTTTGTCTCCTCCGGGGGAGCTTCCGCGCAGTCTCTACATGGATGGCTTCCATTTGAATGCGCAAGGAAATGAAATCTACACCGGGCGGCTGGCCGATCAGTTGCGCCATCCCGGTTGGTGAGAAATTCCTTTCTCTCGACGACAGGGAAAGAATGGGTCATTTCCCAACTCCGGTTTCGAGGGCTTTGAGGGCAACAAATTTCCACTCCAAGCGAAGAGTTTATCCACTTTGACCTCACTGGCTGATCCTACGGGTAAGCTGCCAATGTCACCGCATAGGAAAAACTTTAGCCTCATTTCTGGCCTGATTTCCCCAACGGCCCGTGAAATCACTTCATTCGAATTGCAGCTTGAGCCTTTATTTACAATTGTTTGTCTTCTGACCGCACAGCTTTGGGTAAAAGTAACCCCTTTTTGGTTACTCTGGAGTGGGTAAAAACTTTCCCTCTTGCGGATTCTGTTGTAGGCTAGCGAAGATTTTGCAGCTCAGGCGTGAATTCAACAGTACATTGCAACCTATTGATAAATAAAGGGATCCTTGATTCGCAAAAGAATCCTTCCTCCCTCGATGGATGGCAGTAGCCGTGCTTTACACATGGCCAGTCACATCCGACTCATCACTGTTATTCCCCCGGATACGAAGTAGAGCCAATATGGCGAAAGATTTCCCGGAACTTGAAGAAGGAAACGGACTGCGAACGGCAGAGCCTGCGGAGCGGAGCTTCGTCGAAGGCCTGGGACAAAGCTTGCGGACGCTGGAGGTCGTAATCCGTGAACTGGCACGAAGCGAAGTCCCGGTATTGCTCCTGGCGGAAACTGGAGCAGGCAAACGGTCGACCGCGGAGCGGATTCACCAGATGTCGCCACATCGGGCAGAACCCTTGCGCATCGTTTCCTGCGCGGATGTGACCGAGGATCTCTTCGGAGGGGACCAGCGAGAAGAGAGCGCTCTGTTCAGTTCGGGAACGGTCTATCTGGATGAACTTGGCGATTTGAGCTCAGATTGTCAGAAGAGTTTGTTGAGGCTGTTGCCGACGGTAGAAGGCAACGGTCGCGGAAATGGAACCCGGGCCCGCTTGATTTGCGGGAGTGCGCGCGATCTCGAAGCGGAAGTGAAGGCGGGACGTTTTCGCGAGGATGTCTATTACCGGATCAGCGGGGTGTGTCTCCGCTTGCCGCCTTTGCGGCAGCGTAGGGAAGATATCCCGTCGCTCATGCATTTTTTTCTGGCCAAGTACGCGCACGATTTTCGGCGGCCCGTGCCCCATTTGAGTCCCGCGACTCAGCATTTGTTTGAGGAGTATTCCTGGCCCGGCAATATCCGGGAGCTGGAGGATGCAGCCAAAGCCATTGTCGCCATTGGGGATGAAGCAGTCGCGATGGGTGGTTTGCGCTCCCTGCTGCTGCGGTCGGAGCGCGGTGGAAACGGGGAACGAATTTCGTTGAAGCAAGCCTCTCGCGCCGCATCCCGAGAGGCCGAAAAAGAGCTGATCCTCAGGGTTTTAAATCGCACGCGCTGGAATCGCAGGCGGGCTGCGCAAGAACTTCAGATCAGCTATAAGGCCCTGCTCTACAAGTTGAAACAGATTGGGTATCACGACTACGGAGCGTCATAGGAACCAGGAGAGGAAATGAAGCGTACGAAATTTTTGGGAATGTTGTTGCTGGCGGGCATGCTGGCCACAACGCTTTGGGGACAGGCCAACGCCAAGGCCAGCCACGATGCGAAGCCGGGCGACGCCGCCAAATCGACGACTGACAAACCGGCTGACAAACCCCAGGCCGAACCAGCTTCGGTGGCTGGTCCTGACTATGTCATTGGAGCCGACGACACGCTGCACATTTCAGTCTGGAAGGAGCCGGATCTGACCGAGACCCTGCCGGTGCGTCCTGATGGCAAGATCTCCTTGCCTCTTCTAAACGACGTGGTTGCGGCAGGCATGACTCCCAGTCAGCTGGCCGACTCCATTACGGTCAGGCTCAAGAAATACATTGCCGATCCGCGAGTAACCGTGGTGGTCACGGCAATGAATAGTCAAAAGATTTATGTGCTGGGAGAAGTTGTGCATCCGGGGACGGCGCCTTTGCAACCAAATATGACAGTTTTACAGGCCCTGGCCAGCTCAGGATTCACCCAGTTCGCCAACACCAAGGGGATTTACATCCTGCGCAACGAAGGCGGCAAGCAACAAAAAATCCCAGTGCACTATCGCGCCCTTATCAAGGGCGAAGCGATTGATCAGAATCTCATCCTGAAGCCGGGGGACACCATTGTCGTCCCGTAAGGATTGCTTGATGAAGACCAGCAGAACGGCTTGCGCACTCCTATGCTTGATGGCGAGCGCGCTGGCGTGGGCACAAACGGACACGGGGCAGGCTCCGGATGAGAGCCAGCGAAACACGCCTCCGGCTGCCTTTGGACAGGAAACGCCACCCGTGGTGGTGAATGAGAATCCGCCGATTTCCGGGCTGGATCAGCCCTCGCTTGAGCCTAATATTCAGCCCCGCAGCATGCTTTTGGGCGGGGTTGAGGCAAGCGAGTCGCTGGATTCGAACATCGGAAGCGACGCGCGGCCGGCCCTGCATACCGTCACGCGCGGACTGGGTGGGCTGACCCTGCAACGACTGTGGAATCGCTATCAGCTGGCGGCGGCTTATGTGGGAGGTTTTGGTTATTACAACCGTGCTGGCAATGGGTTGAAGCAGATCCAGGAATTGCAGGCGCAACAGACAGTGTTGTGGAGAACCGGACAGCTATCCATCCGGGATTCGTTTAGCTACCTTCCCGAAGGCTCGTTCGGTTACGGCTCCTATGGAGGGGCAAGCGGATTTCAACTGGGTTTAGGCGGCATCAGTGAAGGCACCGGCAGCATGATTGGGGCAGGTTTTGGAGGCCAGTTTGGATTGTTGGGATCCTCGCAATATGGATCGCTGGGCCAGGCGCCGCGGATTACGAACGTTACGGTGGTCGATGCCATCGAGAGCCTGAGCCCGCGTTCGTCGATCACTGCCGCCGGTTCTTACGGTCTGGTGCACTTCACCGATAGTACGATCGGGTTCATCAATAGCCGGCAAGCCAGCGGACAAGCCGGATACAACTATCAACTTAACCATAAGGATCAAATCGCCCTGAGTTACGGTTTTCAGTCGTTTCACTTTCCTTCAGAGGTAGGGGCGGAAAACATTAGCTCGCATGTGGTGCAGGCGATGTATGGACATCGGGTCTCTGGGCGCATGGATTTCACCATCGGAGCCGGCCCGCAGTGGACGCTTCTCGAAATTCCACTCTCGGGGAGCACTTCGCGACTGTCGGTTGCCGGTCGTGTCTCGCTGCGTTATCGCTTCCGGGTGACATCGGCTGCGCTGAGTTTCCAACGCTACGATACGAATGGTTCGGGGTTATTCGCTGGAGCGCAAAGCAACATTGCACAGTTGATGCTTTCGCGGCAATTGGGGCGGAAATACAGCGCGACCGCCAATCTCGGCTTCGCGCACAATAAAAGGCTGCAATCCAGCCTGCTGGGAGTCGCGGCGACGACCTACAACTACGGGTTTGCAGGCTTCGCGCTGCGAAGACAATTCGGCTACAACTGGGGTGGATTCCTGGGATACCAGTGGAACGATGAGGTGTTTGATACTTGCCCGATCCCAGGCACCTCCTGCAACCGAATTTCAGTAAGGCACGTGCTCACGGTGGGTGTGGATTGGCACTTCCGCCCCATAAGGATCGACTAATTTAAGGCTACCCACGAAAGGTAGCCAGAACGGAAACACTGGAATGATTGAGAATCGCGATCTGACGATTGATGACTATCTGGCAATGCTACGCCGGCGGATGAAGATCATTATCATCCCCGCGTTGCTGGCGCCCCTGGTGGGTTTCCTGATCTCTTACGCGTTCACGGCGAAATACACCTCGCAGGCGCTCGTGTTGGTGGAAGGGCAAAAGGTTCCGGAAGGAGTCGTCCAGCCGGTCGTGACCGCCGATCTGGCGCAACGGATTGCCACCATGCAACAGCAGGTGCTGGGACGCAATCGCCTGCAGCCCATCGTGGAGAAGCGCCCCGGACTGTTCAAGGGGGGCAAGAGTCTGGACGATGTGCTGGAAGAGGTGCGCGCGGGGGTGCAGATCGAACCGGTGGTAACGGACCTCAGCCAGATCGCCAACACGACGGGCGGTCGGAGGCGGGCGGGCCAGGGAGGTGTTCCCGGCTTCTACGTGAATTTCACAGCCGCGAACGCGCGCGATGCGCAGGACGTCTGCAACGATCTGACTTCGGCCCTGCTCACAGAATTTCAAAACTCCCGGGAGCAGGTGGCGGTAAGTACGACGGAGTTCATCAGCCGCCAGCTGGACGAAGCCAAGCGCAATCTGGATGACCAGGATTCCAAGCTGGCCGCTTTCAAGCGCCAATACTCGGGGCAGTTGCCGGGAGACGAAGACAACAATCTGAAGCTGCTGGGCGCTCTGAATTCACAACTGGACGCCAACACGCAGACGGTCAACCGCGCGCAGCAGGATAAGTCCTATACCGAGTCATTGTTGGCCCAGCAGCTTGCGAGCTGGAAGTCGTCGGCAGGAACTAACAATCCACAGAGTCTGGAGACCCAGCTCACCACCCTGCAAGGCCAGCTCCTGGCTCTGCAAGCGCGCTATACCGCCGATCACCCGGACGTAATCAAAACCAAGGCGGACATTGCCGAAGTGAAAAAGAAGCTGGCCGAAGTGAATGAGGCAGCTGCCAAAGGCCCGGACGCGATGGTGAAGTCAAGCGCCGGCGAGCCTGCAGAGATCCGGCAGCTACGTCTGCAAGTACACCAGTACGAGGAAGTACTGGCGCAAGCGACCCGCGAACAGAAGCGCATCAACGACCAGATCCGCATCTACCAGAGCCGGGTAGCCATCAGTCCGGAAGTGGAAGAAAAGTACAAGCAGCTGACTCGCGATTACGACACCGCTCAAAAATTCTATACCGACTTACTGGGCAAGAAGAGCACCTCGGAAATGGCTACGGACATGGAACGGCGCCAGCAAGGTGAGCAGATGCACTTGTTGAACCAGGCCAGTCTGGCAGAGTCTCCGAGCTTTCCGAACCGCGCGTTGTTCGCGGCCGGGGGTCTGGGAGCCGGGTTGCTGATCGGCATGATCCTGGCACTATGGCTGGAAATGCGCGACAAGTCGATCCGCAACGAAGCGGACGTGCAAGCCAGTCTGCAGATGCCGGTTTTAGTGTCGTTGCCGTGGGTGACGGAACAGGTTGCCAGCAACGGCAACGGAAAATTCTGGAATCGCCACAAAGCCGCGGACGACGAGACCAAAGAGAAAGTCGGAGTTTAGGCGACCGGTATGTATAAAGAGTTTTTTGGACTACGAGCGAACCCGTTCAATGTGAATCCGGACCCGCGTTACCTGTTTTTAACGCGGCATACGGAAGAGGCTTTGGCTTGCCTGACCTATGGCATCCAGAGCCGCAAGGGATTCGTTCTGTTAACCGGAGAAGTCGGCACCGGCAAAACGACTCTCATTAACAAGCTGCTGGAGTGGTTGCGGTTGCAGCAGGTGGCGACGGCGTTCGTTTTCAACTCGCGCATGAACGTCCCGCAATTCATGGACTACATGATGGCGGACTTCGCGATCCCTTGCGATTCGAAGTCGAAAAGCCAGATACTGCAACGGCTCTACAACTGGCTGCTGGACCGTTATCGCGCGGGCGAGACCGCGGTGCTGATCGTCGACGAAGCGCAGAACCTTACCGATGAAGTGCTCGAAGAGATCCGCATGTTGACCAATCTCGAGACCTTCACCGAAAAGCTGCTGCAAATCGTACTGGTGGGGCAGCCCGAACTGGAAGTCAAGCTGAAGCAACCCCAGTTACGCCAGTTGCGGCAACGACTCACCTTGCGGGCGAAAACGCATCCCTTAACGCTGGAAGAAACCAAGGCCTATGTACAGCAGCGCCTGCGGATTGCAGGATCCGATGGCCGGCAGATTTTCGAACCCGAGGCGCTCAATGCCGTTCATAAATATGCGAATGGCATTCCGCGTGTGGTGAACCTGCTCTGCGAACATTGCCTGGTGAGTGCCTTTGTCGATCAGAAGTCCACGATCGCGGAAGGAATTGTGGATGCGGTCGCGCGCGATTTCGATCTGAGCGACAGCGTGGCTTCGGGCGCCATGACAGTGGCCGCGCCGCCTGCAGCGGCAGCCGAGAAATTTGATCTGGTTGACGCTTTACGCACGCTGGCCACATTGGCGGACCGGCTGCGGCAATCTGAACAAGAGATGTCCAAAGAGAGGAAATCATGAGCCGAATTCACGAAGCACTTAAGCGAGCTGAACAGGAAAGGGCGGCGTCGCAGGGAGGCCGGGTCGATTCCGCGCCGGTCATGGACCTGCCCGCGTCTCCTGAGCCTTTGCCTGGGATGGCGGAAGCGGCGGATGCCACCCGCACGGCTCCTACAGCGCCCATCCCGGGAGCGCCCGGTAACGGCCAGAAGGTTCCCTCCTTCGCGACTTCCTTCACCTTCGACACATTGCTGGCTCGCTCCGCGCAGGCTGACTGGAAGCCGGACCCGACCACCATGCTGTTTTTCAGCCAGGAAGACAATGCTCTTGGCACCGAACAGTTCCGGACGCTGCGTTCGCGGCTTTACCAGCTGCGGGAGAAGATTTCTCTCAAGAAAATTCTGATCACGAGCGCTTTGCCCCAGGAAGGCAAATCTTTCGTCGCGGCCAACCTGGCGCAGGTACTGGTGCGGCAACACGGACGGCGCGTGCTGCTCATTGATGGCGACTTGCGAGTGGCCCGTTTGCACACCGCTTTGGGAACCACGTCCTCTCCCGGCCTGGCGGATTACCTGTTGGGAGAAAGTGATGAGTTTTCAATCATGCAGCGCGGTCCCATGGAGAACCTGTTCTTCCTGCCTTGTGGCCGCACGGTGGCGCATCCCGCGGAACTGATCGCGAATGGAAGACTCAAGATGTTGCTGCAGAGAGTCGAGCCCCTGTTTGACTGGATCATCCTCGATTCGCCGCCGGCCGTGCCCGTTTCGGATGCGAGCCAGCTGGCAAATTTCTGTGACGGCGTGCTCATGGTGGTGCGTTCCAATGCGACCCCTTATGACACGGCACAGAAAGCGCGTCAGGAATTCCAAGGTAAGACCCTGGTAGGAGTTGTGCTGAACGGGATTACGCGTGGCGATTCTTACTCACGTTACTACTACGAGGCTTACGAGAAGACGGCGAAGCCAAAGGCGTAACAAGGGCCCCTGTGATACGACTTTTCAATGTCTACTATCCAGTTCGCACGCTGGTGCTGCTGGCAGTGGAAACGACTGTGGTGTTCCTGTCATTTCTGCTGGGCGTGTTGCTGGCGTTTCCAGATGACAGATACATCGTCCTGAACTATCAGGGCGGGTATGTGAAAGTCCTAGCTGCGACCATCGTAGTTCTGGTTTGTTCCCACTGGTTCGATCTCTACGACTCCCAACGCTTCGACGCCAAAGGCGAGATGTACTTCCGCCTGTTTCTGGTGCCCGGACTGTTTGCACTGTTTTTGGCCTTGGTAGGGCTCGTCGATCCCGACCTGTTACCCGGAAATAATGCCTCACTTATTGCGCTGGTGCTTCTGACCGTTGGACTGGTTGGGTGGCGTGCCGCTTATGGCTGGTTGATCCGGCAGCCGTTCATGCTGGAAAAGGTTTATGTGCTGGGCACGGGGGAACGCGCGCAACGCCTGGTGCAGGGTTTGCGGCAACGCAAGGAACTTGGGGTCGACGTGATCGGATGGAGCGGCAACGTCGAGGGTGCGCTCACCCGCGAATCGGCCGCCAGCCACTTAATGGAATTGGCCGAGGCGCATCACGTGCACCGTGTGATCGTAGCCATGCCCGACCGGCGCGGAACTTTTCCGGTACAAGAGCTTTTGCAGTTGCGTCTGAACGGCGTCCGCATCGAAGAGGCCACATCGTGGCTGGAAAAGATTTCGGGCCGCATTGAAGTCGAGCAACTCTATCCCAGCTGGCTGATTTTCGCGGACGGCTTCCGTTTCAGCACCAGTTTCAACCTGATGCGGCGCATGCTGTCTACCCTGATGTCGCTCAGCTTACTCCTGGTAGTGCTGCCGTTTCTTCCGTTCGTCATTCTGGCGATCAAGCTGGATTCCAAGGGGCCGGTGGTTTACCGGCAAAAGCGAGTGGGACTCGCGGGGCACGTTTTTTACTGCTACAAATTTCGCACCATGCGGCAGGACGCGGAGGCAGATACCGGGCCGACTTGGGCTGGAGATGATGATCCGCGCATTACGCGGGTGGGAAGATTTCTGCGGGCGGCGCGCATCGATGAAATTCCGCAACTGTGGTGTGTGTTCAAAGGTTCCATGGCGTTCGTCGGGCCGCGCCCTGAACGACCCGAGTTCGTCGAGTGGCTGACCAAGGAGATTCCGTATTACGGGGTTCGCCATGCCGTACGTCCGGGGATTACGGGCTGGGCGCAGGTGCGCTACAAGTACGGCAACACGGTTGAGGACGCAAAAGAAAAGCTGCAGTATGACCTGTTTTACATCAAAAATGCGTCGCTCGGCCTGGATATCCTCATCATGTTCCAGACCATCAAGATCGTCTTGTTGGGCCGGGGCGCGCAATGAGATGGGTTTTCTGGGGAGCGGTCGCGCTGATCGCATACACCTACGTGGGATATCCGCTTTGGTTGTGGCTGCGGTGTCGGTTGCGTCCTAAGCCCATCCAGGCGGGCAGCATTGCGCCTTTCGTCTCCGTCGTCATGGTGGTGCGCAACGAGGAGCGGGTGCTGGCGCGGAAGTTGGATAACTTGCTGAGCTTGGAATATCCGAGCCAGCAAATGGAAATTGTCGTCGTTTCCGATGGTTCGACGGATAGGACCGAAGAAATTTTACGGGAATATGCAAAGCGCCCGCAGCTTCACGCGGTGATGAACCAGTTCTCGCAGGGGAAAGCTTCCGGCTTGAATGATGCGTTGAGCATCGCCCATGGGGAGATCATTGTTTTCACCGACGCGCGCCAGACCATTGAAACGGCCGGGTTGCAGGTGCTGGTGAACAATTTCGCTGATCCCGAGGTTGGCTG
>QIAI01000071.1:4255-9495 GCA_003224995.1 Acidobacteriota bacterium | reverse complement strand
TCAGTTTTGCTGAAAGAGCGTGGCGACGTACGGTGTAGAGCGATTGACGAGCATCGCGCAGCTCTACATCGGTGCGCGCCAAATCAAGCACACCGCCGTAGCCGTAATCGAGTGTCGCCGTAAGGTCCGCGGTGAGCTTTCGTTGCAACAACAATCTCACACCACTCGTACTCAGGTCGCGCCCTTGATAAGAGAAAGTCCCAGAATCCACATCCGGCAGCATCTCGCCGCTTCCGGCGGTTGAGACCCCAACACCCGTGAGAACAGTATTCGAAACCCGGTCCGCATAGAAAGCGACCTGCATATTGTTCTTGCCAACGCGGCGTGACAAGGAGACTTCCTGATGACGAGCTCGCTCCAGCGCAGGCGAAAAGCTGGCGATGCTCACACGCGGCCCAGACTGCCCCAGATTCGAGGTTTCAACATCGTCTTCCTTGACCGCTGAACTCGAAGGTCGAGAACTCGCATACCGGTACTCGATCACAGTATCAGGCGAGAGGTGCAGATCAGCGATTCCAAAGGGTTGGAATGCTGTGAAACGTCCCATGAACTAGTACATCCCCCAGCGTGAGGTTATCGGTAGTGGTCAAGCTGAAGGCCTGCAGGCCCTGGTCGTGGAAGCTCCCTATGGGCGGAGCAAGTCTGCGCACCGTCAGCGCAATGGTCGGTTCCGCACCGCTCGCCGCGTGGTGTGTATAAGAGGTGCGAAGAATCGCCGCTCCCGCGCCCTGACCATATCCGACGTTGCCCTCAAGACGAATGGCATCTTCCGAGAGGATCTTGTGCTCGAGAGAAAATCCAGTACTCATGTCGGAAACGGTGCCGTACCCTTCAGAGGGTGAACCAGCGAGGAACGACAAGCTTGCCTTCAGATCGCGTCCTTCTCCTTCTGCTCCGGACTGTGCCGCCGTTGCAGGTGAGCCGTCCTCCAGCACGCGAAGGACAGGTCGATTAGCCAGCGAACGCAGCGTCCACTTCCAATCGTCATCTTCGGCCGGACCCCGCAAGGGCCCGAGCTGGATGGCTTCGAAAAGCGTGTTCAAAGTTACGTTGACCACCATCGCGGAACCCGACCTCAGACCAATCCGATCTCGCAATGAGGGCAGGAATGATGGGGCGGTCACTTTCAAACTGTAGGTGCCCGGGACGAGGTCGCGGATCGCGTAAAAACCGCGCTCATCGGTGAAGACCTTCAGAGTTCGCGCTGCTGCGGTGAGAACTTCCACCGCGGCTCCCATTTGAGGGACACCGGCGCCATCGCGAACATAGCCAGAGATCGAGCCGGAACTGTCCGCAGCCAGCGCGGGGAGCGCCAAGCCAAGTGCAACCATCAGGTATGCGAACTTTCGCAGCATCACTCCACCTCAAAGATCAAGCGCGACATTACTCCACCGAAAATGTGGCGGTGGGACCAACCGTCTGCTTGGAGATGTTGTCGTTGACTTTAATTTCGATCCGGTACAGGCCCGGTTCCAGGTTGCCGGCAGACAGACTCTTCTGCAACGTGACTTGGTCGCCGATGTTCCCCATTTGCTCGGTTGACTCCGTGGTATGGACCACTTCCTTGTTGGTGGCATTCATCTTCTGATTGCGTTTGAAACTGACCGGCTTCCCGTCGGCTGGAGGAACCCTGGGACGAACTTTCATGGTGCCGATCACAAAACTTCCGGTGCCGATATCTTTGGTGGCTACAGGATACATCTGATCTGCAACAATGAGCGATGAGTTGGTCAAATGCTCGTCCCCAAAATCAGGCACCAACAAGCTCTTGCTCCAGTTTCCCACTCGATCGCCGTTGACGTCTTTCACCACCACGTCAAGACGATAATGACCAGGCTTAAGCGGTAAGGCCTTCCAGTAAACCTGCGAATTCTCCACCGTTTTGGGAAGCAACTCGGAGGGGACATCCACCTGCACAGTGTCTTCAAAAGTCTGTGCAATTCGGCCGCTCAAAGTAGCCACCCGTCCGAAAATATTAACCGTTCCCCGCTGCACGCCTTCTTTGTTGACGAAGGTGATATCGCGATTCTTCACCTGGATGGTGACCGGTGTGAGCACGGTATCGCTGGTGACCTTCACAAAATCTGCACGCACATCAAACGGCATCAAGTTGACTGTGATCTTGTGCGAAACGATTTCCTCAAGGTCCTTGAACTTCACAGCAGGAGGCTTATTCAGCTTGGCAAACTGCTCGAGGCGATCGAATTGCTTGGTTTGCAGATCCTGGTTGAAGGGTCCTGTTCCCAGTCTCTCCAGCCCGCCATTAAAACGGCTGCTCTTGTTCGCCATTCCCATTTGCTCATAAAGCGTCAAGCCAGCGTTGGGAGTGTACAGGAGAGCGTCTTTCTCCGAGCGATCCATCGTCATGTGGTAATCGCCACACATACAAGTGTCGACGAATTCAATGATTACTTCCTGGCCGATGCCTTCGATATAGCGATAACGCCAATCTTCAAAGGGATAGGTCGAGGTCGAGCCGCCGCCCTCTTCCATAGGACGCTCGTAAGATCCACCCGAAGGATGCGATTCAATCTCGTCGGCTGCACCGTACATGATGTACATGCGCCCGCGGTCCGACTTCCATCCCGGAATGCCGGCAGCGAAATGCTCGTTCGCATATGCGATGCGGCGGTAGTGTTCTTCCTTGAATTCGTTTTCGATGGTGTCCGGGGTAGGATCGCGGCGCTGCCAGAAGGCCTCGATAAACTGGTCTCGTTCTTCGTCGTTGGAAAGTTGTTTGAAGGCCGAGCGTTCCTCGTCAGTGATGATCCAGCGCACGTCTTCATCCAGCCATTTCTTGTAAGAGCCGGAAACCTCCTGCTTGAAGCGCTTCTCGTTCGCCCTCTTTTCTTTCTCATTCAAGGGACGCTTCAGGGGGTCACCGTCTTTGGACTGATCTTTCGGAGAATCGGCAGCCGGCTGGTCGGCAGACTTCCCGGTCGAATCCTGACCGAAAACGATGGAGGTAGAGAACGAGAACGCCGTTGCGATCAGTAGGGCCAGGATGGAACGGCGAAAGCCTACCAGGAACATGACGGGGGCACTCCTAACTGGCACACTAGTAACCGAATTGTACGTTCTAAAGACCGGCAAGGCAAGGCTAAGTCTCGCCCCTAGAATGTATTGTGAATCGTTACCACCGTGCCAGGGTTGCCTGCCATTGAGAGTTTTACAACTTCGATCCTCATATTCGGACTGTCGCTGAAACATTTATAATTCAGGGTTTACCTCATGGGATGTCTGAACCTCCCTGTGGCGGGGATATTCATTTTTCCCCCGGCTGGTGGAACTTTCGCGCCTTGGCGCCCGTATCTGTTAGCGTGCGACCAGTTCGCCCTGGCAAGCAGGATGGTTCCCAACCGAACCTTTGCACATTAAGCGCAGCTTGGGAGAGCGGTAAGGACGCATGAAGACTTGGAAGAAGGTGCTGCTCGGTGCCGCTATCTTGCTCACAGCATTGGTCGTATTGGGCATCGTCGTCCATGAAAGCAACAAAGGAGTGGTTGCAGTCCAGACCGGCAAGGCGCAGCGTCAGGGCCTCGCTTCAATCGTAAGCGCTTCGGGAGAAATCAAGCCGAAAACCTACGTCAATATTGGGGCCAATGCGTTCGGGAAGATCACCCGACTATACGTAAAAGAGGGTGACCGGGTCAGGAAGGGTCAATTGCTGGCACAGCTAGAGAACGTTCAGTCCTCCGCCGATGTGGCCGCCACCAAAGCCTCACTGGAGGCATCGCGCACGGACGAGATCGCTGCGGAAGCCAATCTTAACACTGCTAAAGCAGACCTGAATCGCGCCAAAGCCGACGCCGAACGCTCTCGTCAGGATTGGGAGCGTGCCGAAGGCCTCTACAAGGCGGAATTAATTTCGAAGGCCGAGTACGAGGCCCGCAAAGCTACCGGGCAATCGGCCGAGGCTGGGCTTGCGCAAGCCGAAGCGCGGGTGGCCCAGGCCAAAGCTCAATTGGATTCCGCCGGCAGACACGTTGCTCAGACCAATGCCGGTCTTACGCGCGCGTCCGATGTGCTCCAAAAAACGGTGTACGCAGCGCCCTACGACGGGATGATCACAAACCTGCCGGTGCGCGAGGGCGAGACCGTCGTTATCGGAATTCAGAATGCTCCGGGAAGCACCCTGATGACGCTCGCTGACATGTCGGTGATCACCGCGGAAGTCAAGGTTGACGAAACCGACATCGTGAATGTGAAACTCGGACAGGCCGCCGAAGTGACCATTGATGCCGTTCCAAAAAAGGTCTTCCATGCAGTGGTCACGGAAATCGGCAACAACGCCATAGTTCGATCCACCGGACTAGCAACCTCGCAGCAAGCGAGCGCCAGTCAAGAAGCGAAGGACTTCAAAGTGGTCGTCACTCTACAGGATCCCCCAGAGGACTTGCGGCCTGGGCTTTCCACCACTGCCAAGATCACGACGGCGACACGCAGCAACGTCGTCACGATTCCGATTCAGGCATTAACCATCCGGCAAGAGGCCGATCTGGAGGCCGCTCGAGCAGAAAAGGGATCGGTGCAGGCTGCAGCCCCGCAGAAAGGAGCTTCAAAGGATAAGGGAAACACCGAGGTACAGGGTGTTTTTGTAATCCGGGACAAGCGCGCGCAGTTTGTTCCGGTCGAGACCGGAATCACTGGCACCACCGATATCGAAGTCCTGAGTGGATTGAAGGAAGGCGATGAGATCGTGACAGGCAGCTACAAAGTATTGCGCACCATGAAACCGGGAACCAGTGTGAAAATCGACAATTCAGCTTCCAAGAAGGAAGAGAGCAGCTAAGATTGGACAAACGGAACTGAACAACTAACAAAGGTTGGGCTGGCTCGTCCAATGGGGAGCCGTCCGGATGGAGATCGTACGTGTCCCCAAAGGACCAGGAGAAGAAGATGGCAACCGCTGAAGTGCTTAGTATCTCGCAGCCTGCTGGCCTGGCGCCTCCGGATCAATGCATGATCGCGACTGAGGACCTGTGGAAGACCTACGATATGGGTTCGGAGCAGCAGGTGCACGCATTGCGGGGAGTGAATCTGCGCATTCAGCGCAGCGAATATGTTGCCATTATGGGCCCTTCGGGTTCAGGCAAATCGACGCTAATGAACCTGATCGGCTGTCTCGATTCTCCCAGCAAAGGGAATTATTGGCTGAACAATCAACTCGTCAGCGAGCTCGATGATGATGAATTGGCGCGCATACGGAATAAGGAGATTGGTTTCGTTTTCCAGACCTT
>QIAI01000071.1:0-4224 GCA_003224995.1 Acidobacteriota bacterium | reverse complement strand
CGGGTGTGCCCGCGGAAGAACGGGTGGCGCGCGCCGAGCAAGCATTGGCGGCCGTAGGCATGGAAAAACGTATGGCTCACAAGCCCAATGAACTCTCCGGTGGGCAACGCCAGCGGGTCGCGATTGCACGCGCCCTGGTCAACAAACCGTCCATCATCCTGGCCGACGAACCCACTGGCAATCTCGACTCGCAGACTGGCAATGAGATCATGGCTTTATTTGATCGCTTGCAAGCGGAGGGGAATACGATCGTGCTGGTCACTCACGAGCACGACATTGCCGAGTACGCCCATCGTGTGATCTTTATTAAAGACGGTGTCATTGCAGGGGATGAGAAGAAAAGATAGCTTCCCAAAAGTTCTGCAAACGCGCTCGGCCACAGGCCGAGCGTTTCTTTTTGATTATTAGCTGTCGGCGAAGCGGTTTTTCGACTCATGTTTTTCTTGCGCCTGCCGATGAAAAAATCAGGAGCCTGAAAACCGTGAAGATTCTTCTTGCAGAAGACAGCAGGACCTTACGACTGAGTAATGAACGCGCACTGCGCAAAGCCGGTTATGAGGTGATCTGCGCCGAAGACGGCGAGGCCGCCTTGCGTTACGCCAAAGAGCAAATGCCGGATCTGATTTTGCTGGATCTGTTACTCCCTCGAGTGAACGGCCTGGAAGTGCTCACGCGATTGAAACATGGTCGCGGAACCGCCAAGATTCCAGTCATCGCACTGAGTGGCCTCTCCGTGCGGAATCGTCAGAAGCTGATGGATGCTGGCGCCGAGGATTATCTGGAAAAGAGCGCCATACTCACCGAGACCGGTATCAACCGGTTGCCCGAGGTGCTGCAAGCGCTCATGGAGAGACTGCATCGGCGGTATGGCACAGCGTTTCCTCAGCACTCGTGAGTCCACGAACTTGTTAACTGTCGAAATCCGGCCTTTCCTGTAGGATTGTCGAATTCAGTCTCAACCCGAAGTTCCCTTTTCAGCACATCCCCGTCATTCATTGACCGGCAAATGACGCGCCTTTAAGATGAGGCGTCCCGAAAGTGGGCAGCTCCCGAATGATCGGCCAAACCATCTCGCACTACCGCATCGTTGAGAAAGTCGGCGGCGGTGGAATGGGCGTTGTCTACAAGGCCGAGGATATAACTCTGCGCCGGTTCGTCGCCCTGAAGTTTCTGCCTGACAACGTCGCCGAAGACTCCCAGGCATTGGCTCGCTTCCAGCGCGAAGCCCAGGCTGCCTCGGCTCTCAACCATCCAAATATCTGCACCATCTATGAAATCGGCCAGCAGGATGGCAAGCCTTTCATCGTGATGGAGTTTCTGGATGGCCTGACGCTCAAGCATCGGATCGCCGGGAAGCCTCTCGAAGCCGACGTTCTACTCGGCCTGGCGATTGAGATTGCTGACGCGCTCGACGCCGCCCACAGCGAAGGTATTGTCCATCGTGACATCAAACCAGCCAACATTTTCGTCACCAAGCGCGGGCACGCCAAGATTCTCGATTTCGGTTTGGCCAAGGTGGTGACCGCAGCCAATTCCCCGGGTGAGGTTGTCGCCACGTACACGCAGACCGGCACACTGGATGCGGCGCATCTCACCAGTCCCGGAACCGCGCTCGGCACGGTCGCCTATATGTCCCCGGAACAAGTGCGGGGCAAAGACCTGGACGCCCGCACTGATCTGTTCTCCTTCGGAGTTTTGTTGTACGAAATGGCAACCGGCGCCTTACCGTTTCGCGGAGATACATCGGGGATCATCTTCGATGCCGTGCTGAATCGCGCTCCCATTCCGCCGGTGCGCCTCAATCCCGATGTGCCCGCGGAACTGGAGCGCATTATCAACCGGGCTATCGAAAAGGATCGCGATCTGCGCTACCAGCATGCCTCTGACATGCGGGCAGAGCTGCAACGTCTAAAGCGCGATACCGATTCAAGCCGCCATCTCTTTGCCGCCAGTGCCGAGGAAAGCTCCGCGTCGCAATCCGCTGTCCAGCCGGCTTCCACCAGCGGCAGCCTGCCCATCGCGGCGACACAGCCGCGCCCGTGGTGGCAAGGGCCCGTCGCTGCCGCTGCGCTCGTCGTCCTGGCAGCGGTTGCCGTGGGTTTCTACTTCCTGCTTCATCGGGCAAGCCCAACACCATTCCAGAATTTCGCGATCACTCAGGTCACCAATTCCAGCCGGGCAATCGTTACCGCGATCTCTCCCGACGGAAGGTACGTGCTGACCGTGATGGACGACAAGGGGCTGAACAGCCTCTGGCTGCGCAATGTGGCTACCGGAAGCGACACGCAAGTGGTGCCATCATCGGCCGTCATTCCCAATGTTGCCTTCTCTCCTGACGGAAATTACGTCTTCTTTCGCAAGGCTGAAAACGCCATCGCCAGCGATTTCAGTGTTTATCGTGCCCCGGTACTGGGCGGCACTCCCAAGGCGATCGTCCAGGACGTCGACAGCGGCTTCGCGTTTTCTCCCGATGGCAAACGCATGGCCTTCATCCGTGCCAACAATCCCGAGACGGGTAAGTATCGCGTGCTCCAGACAAATCTCGATGGCAGCGATGAGAAGGTTCTGCACATTGAGGCTATGGGCGTTCTTGCCCGCTTTGTGACTTGGTCTCCTAACGGAAAGCAAATCGCCTTCCCCGAGGCCCAGCCGGGCAACGCGCTCGGAGGCATCAATCTTCTCGATGTGAATACCGGAAAGGTTCAGACCCTTTCGTTTGCAGACAAGGCTATCTGGGAGATGACATGGTCATCAACCGGGGACGGCCTCTTTGTGATCTATCAACAAAAGGGTCCCAACTTCACCCGGCGCCAGATTGGCTACGTCGCGCTGGCTGATGGACAGTTGCGCGCGATTTCCCGGGACACCAACAGTTACGCCACTCTGAGCCTTTCTGCAGATGGCAAGACATTGGCTACGGTCCAACAGAAAGTCGCCAGCAATTTTTATGTTTTACCCGGCGATGGCAGTTCTGGAGCGCCGATGGTGGCCTCCTCGTATCCGACCTCACTCAACTCACGCACACCGATGCAAACGGGCAAAATCCCACTCAACTGGTCAGCGACCCGTCCGCCGCCATTCTCAGCCTGTCTCCCTGTGGCGCCTACATTGTTTTTCCCTGGGCGTTTCACGACAACAGCAACTCGGTCGGTATCTGGCGCATCAATGCCGACGGCTCCAATCCGATCAAGCTGGCAGACCAGAGATTTGATACGTTCCCGGTGTGCTCGGCCAATCAGAGCTGGGTTTACTACTGGCCGGGAGTCAAAGAACTTGGGCGCGTCCCCTTGGATGGTTCGGGTAAACCAGAACCAATCTCAGGCAGCGTTGTGAAGAGTGCATTTCTGGCGGGGAGGGGCATCGGAATTTCACCCGACGGAAAGACTGTCGCCTACGTGGTCGGACTGCAAAATACGATCGGCCCTACCAGCCACGACAAAATTGCCCTGCTGGACGTGGCGACCCTGACTTCGCCTCGAATGTTCGACGCCAATCCGCGAATTTCCAAAGGTGTGCAATTCACTGCCGATGGAAAGTTCGTCGCCTATCCGGTCTTCGAGAATGGGGTCGATAACGTGTGGATTCAACCCATCGATGGGAGTCCCGGACATCAGATCACCCATTTCAATTCTGAACGCATCCTCCAGTTCCACTGGTCCCCGGATGGCAAGCGTCTCGGCCTTCTCCGCGGCCACACCGATTCCGATGTCGTTTTGCTGCAAGAATCCAAGCCCTAGGTGTTGTGTCATGCTTCTCATGACGCAACGAAGTGTCTGTTTTTAGAACTCTCAAATTCGCCTGCCCCTGTCTACTCGCACACGTCGAGTAGTTCAAAAGTGTTGTTTGGGTGTGCTGACAGGTCCCCGGAAACAGAGGATGGATTTGAAGTTGGTCGGGGAGAGAGGATTTGAACCTCCGACCCCCTGGTCCCGAACCAGGTGCTCTACCAGGCTGAGCCACTCCCCGACGAAAATGCGCAACGGCTGTGCAGGACGCTTTTTGTTGCAGAATTGAAAGCTGCTGCCGCAACAAAAGTATAACATTCTCACCAGGCTGGCACTTCAATCGCCGACGTCCGCCCGTTATGCAAGGCGAAGCGGCTGCGGGCTTGAATTCGGAGGTGGTCTCCGTTTCGCAATTCCGAAAATCGCGCCGGTTCGTTACAATATCCCTGCATTAAAACGATTCAATGAGACTGATCCTGCAAGCTCGCGAGCTCCTCAC
>QIAI01000070.1:2109-5776 GCA_003224995.1 Acidobacteriota bacterium | reverse complement strand
CCGTCCGCGAAGTCACCAGCCTGGGCTTGAAAGAAGCCAAGGACCTGGTGGATGGTGCGCCGAAGCCCGTGAAGGAAGGCGTCTCGAAGGAAGAAGCCGAGACCATCAAGAAGAAGTTTACCGACGCGGGCGCTACGGTCGAAGTGAAGTAGGAGTTGATGGATTCGGTTGACGCGGACCCTAAACAGCCGAACTTTGGTGAGGTCGACGGGCGGGAACGCCCGTCGCTTCATCCGCAGTCGAGTGATATCCTATCGTTAACTTAAGCTTATTCAGCAACTTGCAGTTCTCTTGCAAGTTTTGGGCCAGCCTAACGTTCTAGTAGCTGAATCGATAGAAACGGTGTTATCATCTAAACAACATCGCTTCCTCTGCTTCACGCAAGGTGAGTCGATCGATGCTCCACCCAAGGCGGAGCGGGGTCGCTAGCAGATGGTGGCAGGCTGTCTCGCGTGCAGGCGAGACGGAAACAGGCCTTAAGAACTGGCGCGGAAAGACACAATCAGAATTGGCAACGCGCGAAGCATGGCGCCGAAGGGGAATCCTGTCCCTTGCGGTGCCCTATCGTCTTTTTAAGTTCTTCGAAAAAGTAGTTTCCAGGCGCGAGCCGAACGCGCCCTAACATACCGCGGTTCTGTGGCGCAGTCGAGCCTGCGCCCACATTGGGAGTTTTCTGAATGACGAAGAATGCCTTCCGTAAACGTTTTGATTTTTCCAAAATTCCAGCCACTATCCAAATTCCGAACCTGATCGAAGTGCAGAAGCGTTCCTACGAACGGTTCCTGCAAATGGATCGTCTGCCCAGCGAGCGCGATGACGCCGGACTTCAGGCCGTCTTCCAGTCGGTGTTTCCCATCACCGATTTCCGCAACGTATCACAACTTGAGTTTGTGGATTACGCAATCGGCAACTGGGAGTGCAAATGTGGGCACCTCAAAGGCCTGCATCACTTGCGTACCACTTGCAAGAATTGCGGCTCCACTGTCATCACCGATCCGTTTCATCCCGGCGACGTGCTCTGCCAGAAGTGCGGCACCTACAACGCGAACACTCCCGATTTTTGCAACAAGTGTGGCGACCCAGTTGGCTTGCAATTGAAGTATGACGTGAACGAGTGCGAAGAGCGCGGCATGACCTACTCGGCTCCGCTCAAGGTCACTATGCGCCTGACCATTTACGAAAAGGACGCGGAGACCGGCAACCGTTCCATCCGTGACATCAAGGAGCAGGAAGTATTCTTCGGCGACGTACCGCTGATGACGCAGAACGGCACGTTCATCATCAACGGCACGGAGCGCGTGATTGTCAGCCAGTTGCACCGTTCACCCGGCGTGTTCTTCGAGACCGCGAACAACCGCACCTACTTCCTCGGCAAGATCATTCCCTACCGCGGATCGTGGGTCGAGTTCGAGTACGACCAGAAGAACGTGTTGTACGTGCGCATCGATCGCAAGCGCAAGTTCCTGGGCACGATTTTCCTGCGCGCCCTCGGACTGCGCAGCAGTGAAGACATCCTGCGGACGTTCTACACGGTTGACCGGCTGGTGGTGAAAGATAAGAAACTTTTCTGGACGCTGGATCCGGCGAGCGAGAAGCCTACCAACCTGCTGGGCATGAAGCTGGCGCACAGCATCAAGAACAAGTCAGGGGACGAGATTGCGCACTCCGGGCGCAAGATCAACGCGCAAGTTCTGAAAGAAATTCAGAAGGCGAAGGTCGGCGAGATCGAAGTGGATATCACGGATCTCGAAGGCGGATGGGTGGCTGGCGACGTGGTCGATACGACCACTGGAGAAGTGCTGCTGGAAGCGAACTCCGAGTTGACTGCCGAAAAGCTGTCGAAGATTCTCGACTCGGGCGTGGTGGAGATTAATGTTTTCTTCCCGGAGCGCGACGATGTGGGAACTGTGATCTGCCAGACCCTGAAGCGCGACTCGGTGAAGACTCCACAGGAAGCCCTGATCGAGATTTACCGCAAGCTGCGCCCTGGCGATCCGCCGACGCTGGATACGGCGACGGCGTTGTTCCATGGAATGTTCTTCGACCCGCGCAAGTACGACTTCTCGCGCGTCGGCCGTTTGAAATTCAACATCAAGCTGTTTGAAAACCAGGATGCGACCAGCCTGGAACAGCGAACGCTCGATCCGGATGATTTCTACGGAACCATTCGCTACCTGCTGAAGCTGCGCAAGAACATCGGCACGGTGGATGACATCGATCACCTCGGCAACCGGCGTGTGCGCGCGGTCGGCGAGTTGATGGAGAACCAGTTCCGCATTGGTCTGGTCCGCATGGAACGCGCCATCAAGGAAAAGATGAGCGTGTACCAGGAAATGTCGACGGCCATGCCGCACGACCTGGTAAACGCCAAGCCGGTCATGGCAGCCATTCGCGAGTTCTTCGGATCATCGCAGCTGTCGCAGTTTATGGACCAGACCAACCCGCTGTCGGAGATCACGCACAAGCGTCGTCTCTCGGCCCTTGGGCCGGGTGGGTTGTCGCGAGAACGCGCCGGGTTCGAAGTGCGCGACGTGCATCCTACGCACTACGGCCGTATTTGCCCGATCGAGACCCCGGAAGGTCCGAACATCGGACTGATCTCGTCGTTGAGCTGCTATGCGCGGATTAACGAATATGGCTTTATCGAGTCGCCGTACCGCAAAGTGAAGAACGCGCGGGTCATTGACTACGTCACCGTGGTCAATGCCGGCGATAGCGACTACAAAGTCGGCGATCACGTCGAGAAGAGTGAAATCGAAAAGGTGAATGCCGATCTCAAGGAGCGCCGCAAGCGAGCCGTGGAGATCGAGCCGTTCTCGTTCTATCTCTCGGCGTGGGAAGAAGACCGGCACGTGATTGCGCAGGCGAACATCGAACTCGACGACAAGGGACGACTCGTCGCCGAATTGGTGAATGCCCGCAAGGCTGGAAACTTCGTACTGGTGAGCCGCGAGGAAGTGGATTACGTCGATGTCAGCCCGAAACAGCTGGTGTCAGTGGCGGCGTCGCTGGTGCCGTTCCTTGAACACGACGACGCAAACCGAGCGCTGATGGGCGCCAACATGCAACGCCAGTCGGTGCCTTTGCTGCGCGCACAGGCTCCGGTGGTAGGAACCGGCATGGAAGGCGTGACGGCGCGCGATTCGGGCGCGGTCATTTTGGCGCGGCGCAACGGAATCGTCGATTCCGTCGATTCTGAGCGCATCATCGTGCGCGTCGAGGGCGAGCATCACCCCGGACAGCTCTCGCGCGAGGTGGGCAGCGACATTTACCAGCTCACCAAGTTCAAGCGTTCGAACCAGAACACCTGCATCAACCAGAAGCCCATCGTGGAGAAGGGGCAGCGCGTGGTGAAGGGACAGGTGATCGGCGACGGTCCCTGCACCGAGTTCGGCGAGTTGGCCCTGGGACGCAACGTCCTGGTCGCCTTCATGCCGTGGCGCGGCTACAACTTCGAGGACGCCATCCTGGTCTCGGAAAAGATGGTGAAGGAGGACTACTACACCTCCGTACACATCGAGGAGTTCGAGATCGAGGCGCGCGATACCAAGCTGGGGCCGGAAGAAGTCACGCGCGACATCCCGAACGTCAGCGAAACCATGCTGCGGAATCTGGATGAAGCGGGTGTGATTCGCATCGGCGCGACTATCAAGCAGGGCGACATCCT
>QIAI01000070.1:0-2037 GCA_003224995.1 Acidobacteriota bacterium | reverse complement strand
GTGGTGGTCGATGTGAAGATCTTCTCGCGCAAGGGCCAGGAGAAGGACGAGCGCGCCAAGACGATCGAAGAACAGCAGATCGCGAAGCTCGAGAAGAACTTGTCGGACGAAATCCGGATTTTGACCGATGAGCGCCTTAAGCGTCTGGAAGGCTTGCTGGGCGGCAAGGAAGTGCAGGCCGACCTGCACGACGAGCGCACCAACAAGCGGCTCCTCACCAAGGGCACCATGCTCGACCGGGACACCATCGAGCGCATCTCGACCCGCAACCTGAAGCGCATTAAGTACAACGACAAGGATCCCCGCGTAAACGAGCAGATCGACGAGATCGAGGAAATGACCTCGCGCCAGATCGATGTGCTGAAGAAGATCGTCAACGAGAAGAAGGAAAAGCTGACCAAGGGCGACGAACTGCCGCCGGGCGTGATCAAGCTGGTCAAGGTTTATGTCGCGATGAAGCGCAAGCTGAGCGTCGGCGACAAGATGGCCGGCCGTCACGGGAACAAAGGCGTCATTGCCCGCATCCTGCCCGAAGAGGACATGCCGTACCTCGCGGACGGGACGCCGGTGGAGATCGTTCTGAATCCCCTGGGCGTGCCCAGCCGTATGAACGTCGGCCAGATTCTGGAGACGCACTTGGGCTGGGCGGGCTTTGAGCTGGGTAAGAAGGTCAGCCGGATACTTGCGGAGAATACCCGCGCTGAAGCCATCCGGCGCGAACTGAAAGCCCTGTTCAAAGACACCGCTCTGGCAGATACCGTTGCCGCATTCAGCGACGAGGAGATCGAGTCAGTCGCACCCACGCTCGTGAATGGAGTGTTCTCGGGATCGCCGGTGTTTGACGGCGCGCGCGAGCACGAAATCAAGACGCTGCTCGAGCGGGCAGGTTTGCCGACTTCCGGCAAGACTGACCTGCACGACGGCATGACGGGCGACAAGTTCGAACAGCCGGTCACCGTGGGTTACATCTACATGCTGAAGCTGTCGCACCTGGTGGACGACAAGATCCACGCTCGCTCCATCGGACCGTACTCGCTGATCACGCAGCAACCGCTGGGTGGCAAGGCGCAGTTCGGCGGCCAGCGCTTCGGAGAAATGGAAGTCTGGGCGCTGGAAGCGTATGGCGCGGCGTTCATCTTGCAGGAACTGCTCACCGCGAAGTCAGACGACGTGTATGGCCGCACCAAGATTTATGAGGCCATCGTGAAGGGCGAGGCCGCCATGGAACCCGGCGTGCCCGAATCGTTCAACGTGCTGATTCGCGAATTGCAGTCACTCTGCCTGGATGTCGAACTGATCAAGGCGGCGCTGGGCGAGAAGAAGCCTGTGGCGCCGGCACCGGTAGCAGCAGACTGAAAAATCCAGTCGTCAGCCGTCGGTCCTCGGCGGCTGACGGCCACACTGGCAACGAGATTCGATGGAAATGAGGACGGGCGGCTTGGCTCTTGGGCTGCCCAGTCCAATGAATATGGCGAACAGCTAACGATGATTAGCTGCTAGCTGGTTGCAAGAGCCGTCAGCGGGCACGTGAGAACTCGCAGGAAGCGGAGGAACACCTTGTATCGTTCGAGCCCCTTTGACATGGCGAATCCGATTGCCGATTTTGATGCGATCCGCATCAGCCTGGCATCTCCGGAAAAAATCCGGAGCTGGTCGCATGGTGAAGTCACTAAGCCCGAAACCATCAACTACCGTACCTTCAAACCCGAGCGCGACGGCCTGTTTTGCGCGCGTATTTTCGGACCGGTAACCGACTGGGAATGCTTGTGCGGCAAATACAAGCGCATGAAGCACCGGGGCGTGATCTGCGACAAGTGCGGCGTGGAAGTGACGCTGTCGAAAGTTCGCCGGGAGCGCCTGGGCCACATCGAGTTGGCTTCGCCCTGCTCGCACGTGTGGTTCTTCAAAGGCCTGCCCAGCCGCATCGGCCACCTGCTCGATATCTCGCTGCGCGATTTGGAGTCGGTCCTGTACTTCGAGGCCTATGTGGTCGTCGAACCAGGCGATGCTCCGGTGAAAGAACGCGAGATCATCAAG
>QIAI01000069.1 GCA_003224995.1 Acidobacteriota bacterium | reverse complement strand
GAGAGGACGATGAGGGCGCGCTTGAACTGGGTGATGGCGCGGGCGCAGGTGGAGTCGCAGTGCTGTTGGACGTATCGCTGGCAGGCGGATTTGCGGAAGCATCCGGACTGGTGGTCGGCTGTGCGGGTTTTATGGCGGCGGTTAGTGAGCGCAGCGATGGCAGACTGCCGTTGCGCCAGCGAAGATAGCCCAATCCGCCGGCGAGGGCCAAGGCCATTACGAAAAGAACGAAGAGGCCCTTATGAGACTTGGGTTCGTCGTCATCGTCGAGCAGGTAATCGAGACTCTGTTGAGGACGATCCGCGGACGCGCCCAGATTGAAGATGCCGCCGGTATAGGCGGGCGCCGGCGTCGCCGACTCGCGATGACGAAACGGCTCAGGGATCGTGGTTTCGGCGGTTGGGGCAGGAATGGCTCGGCCGCACATTCCGCAGAAGCGGTGATCGTCTGGGTTTTCATTGCCGCAATAAGGGCAACGCATATTTAGCGGTTCTCCTGGGGCGACGGCCGACGCGCGACGACCCTTCGACAAGCTCAGGGTAAGTTGCCGTCACTCCATCCACGGGTTGATGTGGCTGCGTGCTCGGTTGCAGCGAGGGCATTTCGTACATATTAGATTACGATAACTTGCGAGATTACGATAACGCACGGGAGTCGAGCCATGCCAGCCGCATGCGATGCCGGCGGCTGCTTTACACTTTTGTCGCTAACGTGTTACTCTCAATGACGTTACAAAGAAAAATCGAAACTGAGAAGACAGGAGTGCATCAGGTTAGTGCTAGCCAGAGAGCAAAAGAAATCCCTCATTGACGCCTATGCGACGCATGCCACGGATACGGGCAGCCCGGAAGTGCAGATCGCGCTGCTAAGCGAGCGCATTGGATATCTGACGGAGCACTTCAAGACGCATAAAAAAGATCACGGTTCACGCCGGGGTCTCCTCATGCTGGTCAGCAAGCGTCGTCGCCTGCTCGACTACTTGAAAGCCTACGATTCGGAGCGCTACAAGGGCGTCATCACCAAGTTAGGCATCCGTAAGTAAGGAATGCTGAACGTCGCGCGGGGGTAGTGTATGCGCGCGGCGCCTCGCCTTTCGTTCCCCTGCCCTGGAGGGCGGTAGGAGCGAAATCAAGGAATTGTTGGAACGTGTGTCCCAGCCATTCGCTCGAATTCTATTGGCACAAGCTTATTTTTCGCGCACGGTCCTGTGCGACCGTTGCCTCCTGCCTGGAAGGAATGAAACATGAAACCAGAAGCGACAGAAATTAGCGTACAACTCTCCGGCGGTAAAACCCTCAAATTCGAAACCGGCAAGCTTGCCAAGCAGGCCCACGGGTCTACCGTGGTGCGCATGGGCGATAACGTCGTGCTGGCCACGGCAGTGTCGAACCCCGATCCTCGAGAAGGCATCGACTTCTTCCCCTTAACCGTGGATTACCGCGAGTACACCTATGCCGGGGGACGCATACCTGGCGGCTTCATCAAGCGCGAAGGGCGACCGAGCGAGCGCGAGATCTTGACCAGCCGGATGATCGATCGTCCAGTACGACCGCTGTTTGCGGAAGGTTTCAAATGCGAGACGCAGGTGATTGCGTTTGTGCTGTCGGCGGACACGGAGAATGATCCGGATGTGGCGGCGATCAACGCAGCTTCAGCGGCACTCACGATTTCAGATATTCCCTTTCTTGGCCCGATTGGCGCGGTTCGCGTCGGTTATGTGGATGGCAAGTTTGTCACGAATCCCACTTACAGCGAGATGCGCGACAGCCTGGTGAACATCGTGGTGGTTGGCTCGTTGGACGGAATCGTGATGATCGAGTCCGGCGCGAAGGAAGTGCCGGAAGAGACGGTGGTGGAAGCCATCGAGCACGGGCACAACGAGATCAAGAAAATCTGCTCGGCCATTAACGATCTGCGCAAAAAGCTAGGCAAGCCCAAGCGAACCGTGACGCCCCCGGAGTTCGATCAGAAGTACTTTGATGATCTGAAGAAAAAGGTGGGAGCCCGACTGGTGGATGCTCTGGATACGGAAAAGCATCCGAAAGCCGAGAGCTACGCGCTGGTGAAGGAGATCAAGAAGGATTTTCCGGGAGCAGGTGATTGAGCAGAACCGGCGTCCCGATGCGCGCGCGTTCGATCAGATTCGCGACATCTGGATTGAAGTGGGCGTGCTGCCACGGACGCACGGCTCGGCGATCTTCACGCGCGGCGAAACGCAGGCGCTGGTGACCACGACGCTGGGGACGTCGGACGATAAGCAGCGGCTGGAGGCGTTCGAGGGCGAGGCCAAGAAGCGCTTCATGTTGCACTATAACTTTCCTCCGTTTTCCGTTGGCGAAGTTCAGTTTCTGCGTGGCGCCGGAAGACGGGAAATTGGTCATGGCGCGCTGGCCGAGCGCTCCATTTCGGCGGTACTGCCCTCGGTGGAGAAGTGGCCTTACGCGATGCGCGTGGTCTCGGACATCCTGGAGTCAAACGGATCATCATCGATGGCGACAGTTTGCGGGGCGGCCTTGTCGTTGATGGATGCGGGCGTGCCGTTAACCGCTCCTGTCGCGGGCGTCGCAATGGGGTTGGTGAAGGAAGGCGACAAGTATGCGATCCTGAGCGACATTGCCGGGGCCGAAGATCATTACGGCGACATGGATTTTAAAGTTGCGGGGACGCGGAAGGGGATCACCGCGCTGCAGATGGATATCAAGGTCGCCGGGATTACGCCGCAGATCATGCGTGAGGCGTTGGCGCAGGCGCAGCGCGGCCGCATGCACATCCTGGGAAAGATGGAGGAAGTGCTATCCGAACATCGTGAGGCGGTGTCGACGTTCGCTCCACGCTTCTACACCCTGCAAATACCGGTGGACAAGATCCGCGATCTGATCGGGCCGGGCGGAAAGATGATCCGGAGCATCATCGAACAAACCGGCGTAAAGATCGACGTGGAAGATTCAGGCAAGGTGAACGTCTCGTCCAATGACCAGGCATCGGCGGCGAAGGCTTTGCAGATCATTGGCGACCTGACCGCGACCGCCGAGATAGGAAAGACTTACCTCGGAACCGTTTCGCGACTGGCTGACTTCGGCGCGTTTGTCGAGATTATCCCTGGCACCGATGGACTGCTGCACATCAGCGAAGTCGCCGAGCATCGCATCAAGGATGTGCGCGACGAATTGAAAGAAGGCGACCAGGTGCTGGTAAAGGTCCTGGCGGTCGAAGGAAATCGCATCCGGTTATCGCGCAAGGCGGTGCTCAAGGAGCAACGCGCGAAGATGGGTGGCGGCGAGGCTCCGCCTGTAGAAGCGCCAGTGGAAGCCGCCGCGCCGGTGACCATTGAAGGCGGCGCTGATTTCGAAGAAGGAGAAGAGCCGAACTTCAATCGCGACGATGCTCCCCAAGGTGTGACCGTGGAGCGGAGTCCAGAACGCGATCGCGGACCACGGCCGGGTGGCGGGGCCGGCGGCGGTGGCGGCGCTGGACGACGCCGAGGTGGCCGCGGCCGCGGGCACAATGGACGCGGTGGCGGAGGACATGGCGGGCACGGCGGTGGCGGAGGACGACGGTAGCGGCCGCGCCGCTAGCAAGTGCCTAGGCCCATCGCTTCGCTGACTACAACCATCTGAGATAGATCAAAAGCCGCGACCACCGTCCCGGCTTTTTTCTTGTAGGACGTATCCCGCGGTTTTTGTGTTATCGCCTTCATTACCGAGGCGACGCGTGTCGCGTAACGTGAAATGACAGCGTCGATGATAGTCTGACAAGATGCAAGGTCAGGGATTCGCCGGACTTCGTGTGCTGTCATTAGAGAGCCGCCGCGCCCGCGAGATGGCAGATTTGATAGCCAAGAATGGAGGGCAGCCGGTGGTCGCCCCGTCCACCCAGGAATTGCCGATTGGCAGCAATCCCCAAGTCCTAAATTTCATTTCTGAACTTCTTGCCTTCCAGTTTCATTGCGTGATCTTCCTCACCGGTGTCGGAACCCGACTACTAGCCAAAGAGGCCGAGGCGATCTGTTCACCCGAGCAGTTCACGGCAGCTCTGGCGAGGACGACCGTGGTGGCGCGCGGTCCCAAGCCGGTGGCAGTGTTGCGGGAACTGGGCGTGCCGATCGCGGTGACGGTTCCGGAGCCGAATACCTGGCGGGAGATTTTAGAGGTGCTCGATCAGCGAAGCGACCAGATCCCGTTAACCGGACGCAGGATCGCGGTGCAAGAGTATGGTGTTCCCAGTGCGGAACTGCTTGACGGCTTGCGCCAGCGCGGCGCCGAAGTCATTCCGGTGCGAGTGTATCGCTGGGCTTTGCCGGAGGATGTTGCGCCGCTGCAGGCAGCGGTGGGCGCGCTTACCCAGCATGACATTGATGTGGCTCTGTTCACTTCATCAGTGCAACTGCAGCATCTTTTACAAGTGGCCGCACAGATGAATTTGCAGCGCGAAGTCATCTCCGCCTTGAGCCGGGTCGTGGTCGGGTCCATCGGCCCGGTCACGTCCGAGGAGTTGCGGGAACATGGCATCGAAGTAGACCTGGAACCCGAGCACCCTCGCATGGGATTCCTGGTTCGCGAGACCGGCGAGCGAGCGGCCGAAGTGCTGCGGAAGAAGAAGCATGTGGCGGCTGAGTCTTAGCTAGTCTCCCGGATTTATGTCCCACAACCCGATTTTTGATCGTTTCCTCTGGACTTGACTATAGCTTCGGTCCCCTTTGAGGTGCACGCGTCTAGTTTTGGGATCGGCTCGCTCCAGAGTTCAGCGCCTGACGGAATCTTCCATCACAATACAGGGGCTATGAAGCGCCGGGCGGTAATGCGATAATCCCATCTCATGTGCGGCGTCGAGTTGCGACACTGCCGGGGCTACGTTGTCACAGGGGTCAAATTTGTTTGACCCTGTTTTCCGGCCTGAATCGATATTCGGCTGGAACGGGCACGAGCTTGCCAGTAGAGACGTGACTTGGCCTTCTGTAGTACTCCCCCCAGCTACACGCTTTCTTTCTCTCGCAACAGAGATAGGCATGCCGCATATCGGCTGTGCGCCAAACATAGCGGTGAATCGGAGTTCGCGCAATGCTGTAGCCGTGCAGGGTCGAGCCTTGAGGAGGTAAGGATGAAGTCCCGTATTGTTATTCTCGTTCGATGCGAAGCTAAACGTGCCCTGTCGGGGAGACCGCGACGAATGCTGCTGGTTTTGCTGGCCGTCCTGATGAGCATAGGCGCCGGCGCGCAGGAGCCCGCGAAGGCTCCGACGGATCAGCAGACGATCCAGATGCTGCTGCAACGGATCGAACGGCTGGAGACGCGAGTAGCGCAGCTGGAGAGCACACACGCGGAGCCGGCACGGGCGGAGATGGCTGGGAGTGTGGCCCTTGTAAATCGACCTCCCATCGGGCCAGCGGCGGGTCCGGCGGTTGCGCCGCCTCCTCCTCAGCAAGCGAGCGTACCCTCAGTCGATCCGGAACAGGAGACGGAGCATCTCGAGCCCGAACGCATGGACATGAGCAAGACCTTGCTGCGCATGCGCGGGTTTGGAGATATCACCTTCCATGGCAGTAATCAAAAGGGAAGCACGAACTCCTTCAGCCTGGGACAGCTGAATCTTTTCGTGACCTCGGATATCTCTGAGAAATTCAAGTTCCTGGGCGAAATCGTGTTCGAGTCTGGGCCGGACAATTTCTATAACGTGCCGGGTGGACGCAGGAACGGGTTTGGCGTGGATGTGGAACGCTAACTGGTGCAGTACTCGTATAACGACTACTTTAATCTGGCTGCGGGGCGATATCACACTGCGATCGGTTTCTACAACACGGCCTACCATCACAGTACGTGGTTCCAGACAACTACGGGCCGGCCGTTGCTGTTCCAGTTCGAAGACAGTGGAGGAATTCTTCCAATCCATAACGTGGGATTGTCGGCGTCGGGGCGGATTCCGTCGGGGGCGCTGGGATTGCACTACGTAGCGGAAATCGGCAACGGGCGAGCGTCGCGCTCTCCGTTAACTGATGAGCCGGTACAGAACGTGGTGGATGAGAATAATGGCAAGGCATTCAACTTGGCTTTGTTTGCTCGCCCGGATGCGGTGCGGGGATTACAAATCGGATTCTCGGGATACCATGACAAGCTGATGCCGCTCGGGCTGCCACGCGTCGATGAAACCATACTGGCGGCGCACGCGGTGTATTTGGTTCCCAAATTCGAATGGCTGAATGAAGTGGTGCTGGTGCGGCATTCCCCGGAAGGCACATCTCAAGTCTTTAATACGCCGGGCTTCTACACCCAGATCGCGAAGCGGTTTGGATCGTACCAACCCTACTTCCGTTATCAATACATAAACGCGTCCGATCGGGAACCGATCTTCCCCGATGTGGGAAGGATGGAGGGGCCGTCGGTGGGAGTGCGTTACGACGCGAGCGAATCGGTCGCGTTCAAGCTGCAGTACGACTACAACATCGCGCGGCATTTTTCCGCGAACAACGCACTGAGCCTGCAGTTGGGATTTACATTCTGAAAGGCGAGGGAATGCGTCGATTGTTGGGAGTGTTGACGATCGTGGCGATAGCTGTGCTGCTGCTGGAGGTGTCTCCGGGGGCGGCGCGGGGCGGGCTTCCGCCACCCGCGCAAGCCAGTGCGGCCGAGCAGAATCTCGCCATCATCGTGAACCAGTCAAATACGGTGAACGACATTTCGCTGAAGGAGTTGCGGACTGTACTGCTGGGCGAGCGAAGCCATTGGCCAAACGGGCGACGGATCACACTGGTCATGATGGATCCCGGGATGGCCGAACGCAATGCGGTGTTGCGAGACATCTGCCGCATGAATGAAACGGAATTCAGCAGGCACTTTCTACGCGGGTTGTTTACCGGCGAGGTATTCGTGTCGCCAAAAACGCTATCAAGTCCGACCGGGGTCCGGAAATTTGTATTCAATGTGCCGGGAGCCATTGGGTATGTAAGGGCGACCGACGTCGATGGGACGGTAAAGGTGATCAAGGTCAATGGACATGGGGTCGAGGATGCCGACTATCCTCTGCACATTGAGTTGAAGCCATCGAATTAAACATGAGCGCAGAAGCAAAATCCGCACGCGCGCGCCAAATCAGTTGGCGAGATGGCCTGCATGCTCTGTCGAGCCAGATCGGGCGGCACAGTTCGAGCCTGCTGCTCTTCATGGTGTTCTGCGTGGTAATGGCCGTGGGAGTGTTCATGATCGGAGACCTGCATACCGCGACGGTGCAGGCGCAGCAGATGTATGCGGGATCAGTACTAGGTTTGCGGCAAA
>QIAI01000068.1 GCA_003224995.1 Acidobacteriota bacterium | reverse complement strand
CGCCTCGCCCACTACTTTAATTGCGCTGCTCAAAGCCGTGGCCTACGGATGGAATCAGGAGAAGCTGGCGCGCAACGCGCAGCAGATCAGCGCGCTGGGCAAAGAACTGCACGACCGCCTGCGCAGTATGTCGGTGCACATGGACAATTTGCGGCGCGGACTGGATCGTGCGGTGGACGCCTACAACAAGGCCGCCGGATCGATGGAGAGTCGCGTGATGGTCACGGCGCGGAAGTTTCCAGAGCTGGGCGCGGCGATTACCGAGGAAATTCCCGAGCTCAATCAGATCGAAACCACCACCCGCACGCTCTCGCTGGATTGGGGCGAAGAGGTCACAGCCGAACTACCGCTCGCGCCACCAGAGTACGAAAATAAGGAATAGTCCACGGGCGCTCCCCAGAAACAAAAGCAACCACGAAGGACACAAAGGTGGCACGAAGGCCTGGTCACAGGCGCGTTCTCAGAAGCCTTCGCCCTCCCTTCGTCCCTGCGGGGCTGGCTTGGAGAATGAACTGCGAGCCGAGAAGTCCGGACTGAGACTTGACCTGACACCTGAAACCTGACACTTGAGACCTGAGACCTGAAACCCTGAGGCCCGACACCTGAGACCTGAAACCTGAGAGCCAGTCTTCGTAGCCTTCGTGTTCCCTTAGTGTCCTGTGGTGATCTTTTTCGTACGGATGAATGAGGATGCTAGCTGGCGCGCTCGCCGACCATCGCGTTCTTCTTGCCAGACTTAGAATTCGGCAAGACTTCCCACACGCCATCGAATTTCACGAAATAAGGCTCGACCGAGATATCCGGAAAGCTCGTCGTCAGCAGCTGGGCGGCGCGATGCAACTCGGCGCGATGGTGCTCGGCCTCGGCGGCGCGATCGCCCTGGAAGTGGGCCAGCCCGCCATAGGTGGCGCAATCGGAGTGGCTCATCACCAGCACGCGCCGTGTCTGATGCAGGCGGATCGACATGCGCACCTGCTCCAGGATGAAGTCCTGCTCAAAGTCATTGCGCGGTGACGCCAATGTCTTGGCTCCGCCCGCGACAATGATCATGTCCGGCCGCTCAATGTTCTGCTTGCGGAGAAACTTGCGCACCGCCTGGCTGATGCGGTAGTCGAAGCAGCAGAGCACGGCGGCATCGGCGACGTAAGGATCGGCAGGAGAGTCGAAATGGAAGATCTTGCGCATAAATAAGCTATCGCACCCATTGTAACGTGCAGGCCCGCCGCCATAGCCGAGCCCCGCATGGACATCAGAACCAAGCCCTACGGATCCCAGAGCGGAGCCGGGACTCGCTCCTGTGGGCGAGCTTACCCAGCGCTGGACTATCCTCTGCCGCCGCTACGCGGCTGGCTTAGATATTGCACCCGGGAACGACACAGGAACTTCATTCAGAGAGCGCGTCCCCGAAAAATGCTCTCGCTGCTCACCCTCACTCAAGCAGGCGTGCGACCCACGAATCGGGAACAAGAGCCAGCACCATCACGACCACTCCGAAAACGACGACTTCCGCCGAATAAACGTCCCTGCCGTAATAGTTGTGATAGGCGAAGACACCGCCGTGGAGCAATGCCCATCCGGACCAGGCGACGAGCATGCCAGAAGCGAAAACTCCCAGGCGCGTCCGAATTGGATTTCTCGTAGACGGACGGCGACGAAACGCTACGCCCCCCGCTTCGCCTTCAACTCGCCCAGCAACTGCTCGATCCGATCTTCTTTTTCCAGCGCGGCGAGGCGGTCTTCGACATCGTCGATGGCGATCTCGGCCTTTGCCTGGCTTACTGCTTCCTCCCGCACCACCTTGTGCTTCATGCGATCGAAAGCCGCGGCTTTGGAGCCGTCTCCGATACGGATCTTCGCGTCGCTGGCTTTGCCGACGGCGCGGGCCCGGCGATGCTGTGCGAGCAGCAGATCCGCCTTGGCTTGCGCTTCGGCCAGCTTCTGATCAAGCTGGCGCAATGCGGTCTTCAGGTTTTCGACCTGGGCCTGCTGATCGGTGACCTGCTGCGCGAAGCTGGAGCTCAGGTCGCGATAGCTTTCGACTCGCTGCAGCGAGGCGCGGGCCAGGTCATCCTGCTTCTTGTCGACGGCGAGCTCGGCCTTGCGCATCCACTCCGCCACTTTGTCCTCGTTTTCTTTCTGCTTCTTTTCGAGCAGATGCTGGTCGGCGATGGCGATCGCCACCTGCGTCTTCACCTGCAGAAGCTGGTTCTGCATGTCGAGGATGACTTGCTTGATCATCTTTTCCGGATCTTCGGCCTTGTCGATCAGGTCGTTGAGATTCGCCCTGACTAATGTGGAAACTCGCTCTAGTAATGCCATGGAACACCTCGGTTCAGTTCTCAATTGCCAGTTTTCGGTTGTCGGTTCCCAGTCGGCTATCAGCTATCAGCCGTCAGCTATCGGCCGAGCCCAGGTTAGCGTCAAAGAACGGACGCGAACCTGGGGCACCGTCATTTCACTGTCAGGGCTCCCTCTTTCAGTTTGAGCTCTCGTTGTCAGCTCTCCTCTTCGAACGCAGCTTCGAGCTCGTAGCTCACGGCTCGCAGCTAGTTCTTGCTTCCGTTGATGGGCGGCTTCTCGGTTTTGTCTCCGATCTGGCGGACTTTGCCGAGCATGTCCCCTATGTTCATGCCGGTCAGGGTTTCGAATAACGCGGGCACCTGCGCCGCCATCTTGGTCAGATCGCCGGTAATTTTGTTCATCCCGGCAGCGTCGCCGTTGCCGGTCGAGACCACGGTGATCTTGTCGACGTTGGCCAGCGGACTGGCCAGCGCGCGAACCACTTCGGGCAAGCCAGTGAGCAGTTTGTCGATGACGGCGGCCTGGTTGTATTCCTGGAACGCCTCGGCCTTGACGTTCATAGCCTTGGCTTCCGCCTCGCCTTTTTTGAAAATGATTTCGGCTTCGGCTTCGCCCTGCTGTCGAATCGACGAAGCATGGCCTTCGGCTTCCGACATGAGGCGCTGCTTTTCGGCCTGGGCGAGAGTTTCAATGCGCTGGCGTTCGATCTCGGCCTGCTTCAACACGGTCGCGATCAGTTCTTTCTCGCGGCGATTGATTTCGGCCTCTTGCACTTTGACCTGGCCTTCCTTCTCGACCTGCTGCACGCGCACGCTTTCGGCGATGACTTGCTGCTGCATGACATTGGCCTGGATGTCATAGGCCTTGTCCGCCTGCGCCTGCTGCTTCTTCGTGACCTCGAGGTATTGTGCTTTCTTGATGTCGAGATCACGCTGCGCTTCCGCCTGCTTGGCCTGCGAGAGGGTCTCGGCCAGCACGCGTTCCTGATCGGCTTGCGCTTTCGCGACCGCGGATTCGCGAGTGGCGACCGCGCGTTTGATGGCGGTATCGCGCTCGGCTTCGGCGGTGGCTACATCGGCATCGCGCTTGATGCGGGCGACGTCGGGCTTGCCCATGTTGGTGATGTATT
>QIAI01000303.1 GCA_003224995.1 Acidobacteriota bacterium | reverse complement strand
AAAAGCACTCATCAGACGCTTTGGAATTTTTACCGCGAATTGATTCGCCTTCGAAAAGAAGAGCCGCCCCTTCGCGAACTGGATGCATCCGAGATGGAGGTCGCAGATTGCAGGGCCGGCAATTGTTTGCGAGTGCGTCGTCAATTTGCAGGCAACGAAATGTGCATGCTGTTTAACTTCGCAGACAATCCGGCCAATTTCGCCGGAGAAGTTCCTCCTGGCAACTGGCAAAAGTGTCTGGATTCCGCCGATACTCAATGGGCCGGTCAGGGCAGTGTGATACCCAATAGTTTCGCAGCGGAGACCATTTCCACTCTGACAGTACAAGCGAAGAGCTTTTGCGTCTTAAAGCGAGTTCAATGCGTTTAAATTTCATGGTGAACTGCGAACTCCATCATTCGGCACCACCGTGTGACTTATGAGTGGACCACGCATACCTGTTTCGACGTACCGGCTGCAATTCAACCAGCATCTTCGCTTCAGCGATGCGAAAACCCTCGTGCCCTATCTGCACGCCCTTGGCATTACAGACGTGTACGCATCGCCGTTACTCCAAGCCAAACGAGGAAGTCTCCACGGCTACGATGTTGCCGACCCTTCACACCTCAATCCAGAGTTGGGCACCGACGAAGAATTCGACGCTCTGGTTGCCGAGCTACAAAAGCACGACATGGGATTGCTGCTCGATATCGTGCCGAACCACATGGCAGCATCGAGTGAGAACCCATGGTGGATGGATCTCCTGGAGGACGGCCCACGCTCTTCATTCGCCTCTCATTTCGATGTCGACTGGCACCCACCGAGCCGCTCTCTTGAAAACCGCGTTCTGTTGCCCATTCTCGGCAAACCCTACTCACAGGCCCTGGAAGAACGCGAACTCCGGCTCTCTTATGGTCGTGGTGGGTTCGTGCTCACTTATTTTGATTTCACCCTACCTATCGCGACTCGTTCTTACGGACGTCTGCTCGGATACCGGCAGGACCGCCTGGAACGAACGCTCGGCTCGGAAGCTCCGGCTTGGTTGGAGTTTCAGGGAATTCAGGCCGCTATCGCGCAAATACCGCCGCCCGGAATCGCGCCGGCCGAAGCTCCCGGCGAGCGGCGGCAACACCGTGAAGCTGTAAAGGAGCGACTCTGGTCCCTCTACACACGTTCGCCGGAGGTCCGGCGGTTTGTAGACGGAAATGTTCGGCTCTTCAATGGCAGAAAAGGTGTCCCCTCTACGTTCCTCCTCCTCGACCAGCTCTTGTCGGACCAGGCGTACGCACTCGCCTTTTGGCAGACCGCAAATCAGGAGATCAACTATCGCCGCTTCTTCACCATCAGTGATCTGGTCGGCTTGCGAGTGGAAGACCCAATGACCTTCGAGGCGATTCACGCGGTGGTGCTCCGCCTCGCTACCAAGGGGATGGTTACAGGATTTCGTGTTGATCATATCGATGGTCTGCGCGATCCGGTCGGATACCTTCGCCGACTTCAAGAGAGAGCCCACCCTGAAGCGGGTGCACGGGCCAAAGATGTTTATGTTGTCGTCGAAAAAATCCTTTCCTTCGGCGAAGCCCTCCCCGCAGAGTGGCCCGTACATGGCACCACGGGCTATGACTTCATGAATGTACTGAATGGACTCTATGTAGATTCCTCAAATATGGCCGCGCTGGAGGACGTCTATTCCCGTTTCATCAACGAGCGTGTCTCCTATCCAGATCTTGCCTATCGCAAGAAAAAGCAGGTGATGGACACCTTGCTGTCGGTGGAGATGCGTACGTTGGGCCGATACTTGAGCGTGATCGCCGCGAATGACCGTTACGCCCGAGAGCTTCCTCGTCCGGAACTGACTCGCTCTCTGGTGGAAACTACCGCTTGCCTGGAACCCTACCGAACGTACATCCGCGGCTTCGAGGTGAGACCGCAGGATCGAGCTGCGATTGATAAGGCCTTACGCGAGGCGCAACGTCGTAATCCCACTTTCGATCCCGCCTGTTTCCGTTTCCTGCGGGACGTGCTGCTGCTTCTGCCAGGACCTCATCTGTTGCCCGAAGAGCGCGAAGCTCGTTTGGCGTTTGTAATGACATGGCAGCAGTTCACGGGGCCGATCACGGCGAAAGGCGTGGAGGATTCGGCTCTGTATGTTTACAACCGGCTCATCTCCTTGAATGAAGTAGGATCCTCGCCGCAATGCACGGACCTCTCAGTGCAAGGCTTTAATAAATTCATGCAGGACCGCCATCAAAAATGGCCTTTCGCCATGAATAGCACGATGACGCATGACGCGAAACGTGCGGAGGATGCGCGCGCTCGCATCAATGTTCTTTCGGAAATGCCTGAGGAATGGGACCGACGCCTCAGCAACTGGAGCCGATGGAACGAAATTCATTGTCGCCGCGTGAAAGGCGTGCGCGCACCTGAGCGGAACGAAGAAACGCTCCTTTATCAGACTTTGATTGGTTCCTGGCCCGTAGGCGAGCACGTTTGTGCTTGCTACACGCGCCGTATCCAGGAGTTTATGGTCAAAGCCGTGCGCGAAGCCATGGTCCACACCCGGTGGACCATTCCAAACCTCGAGCACGAGCAGGCATTGATCGATTTCGTCGGCGCTGTTCTGAATGACAATCCAGAAAATCTCTTCTTGCGCGACTTTAAGCCTTTCGCACAGAAGATCGCCTATCATGGAGCGCTCAATAGTCTCTCGCAGCTTGTGATCAAGTTGGCATCCCCAGGCGTAGCAGATTTCTACCAAGGCACGGAATTCTGGGACCTGAGACTGGTGGATCCTGATAATCGCCAGCCCGTTGACTTCGAGGTCCGTAGGGAAGCACTTCGTGGATTAGGCGAGAAGCCTTCTTTGACAGACCTGCGATCGAAGTGGGACGACAGTCGGATCAAAATGTATGTCACCAAGGTTGGGCTACAGTTTCGAAAACACCACGCCGCCTTGTTTTTGAAAGGCGACTACGTCAATCTGCAAGTAGAAGGCGCCGACCGCGAGTGCGTCCTGGCCTTTGCTCGCCGCTACCGGGGTGATTGGAGTTTGGTAATCGTGCCGCGGTTTACAACCAGATTCACTACTGACGCCGCCTCCGTTGACGATCTCAAACTCGACTGCCGCGTGGTTTTACCCAAAGAGGCCCCCAAGAATTGGATCAATATCTTCAGCGACGAACGTTTTCAGCCGTCTGAAGTGAACGAGAATACCCTGGACCTCGGAAGATTCTTCCATAACTTCCCGGTCGGCTTTCTATCAAACAGCCACGATCGGCAGCCTAGCGAAAAATAGCTGGACCGCAGCCTTCCCTGCGCCTATTCGTACGAAGCTATTCCGTACAGTACACGCAAGTCTGTATAGACATCGGGTTCCCGCGGAAGGACAATCAATTCACGCCTGTGGACGATTGTGCGCCACTATTGTCGGGAAGGCGCAGCATGCGTTGTGTAGGTACTTACCTCTGTCTGTCGGTTGTCTGGAGCCTGACTGGCTGGGCTCAATCAGCCCAGCAGCACTCCGAATCCCACTCATCCCCTAAAGCCAACTCTCTTCTTGCTCGTTCCGAGATGCAGGTACCGCGACCTCTGCCCATCATCAAGCCTTTACGCTTCGACGAGATCCCGGTAGGGCAGGACCACGATTCGATACGACCGGGTGCAATTACTCCGGCCGACCAGTCACAAAATCTATCCATTACCCCAGCAGACCGCCCTTCGAACGCAGTCAGCCCCGTGGTCAAAACAATGCAGAATATACAGGCGAACAAAACGCAGTAAACAGAGCTTGGGGATGGGGGGACGCTCTGTTGTTCGACAAGTCTCTCACTGGAAGCTAGCGAAAGCAGAAGCGTCTGAGTTTCTACATCTTGGGGGCTGTATCTTCAGCCTGCGCCTCAATGATGACGTCAACTTGCGCCCCGGGTTTGAGCGCTACTTCCTCTCCGTCTTGGCGGGTTAGGGTATTCTCGATGCGAATCTCTTTATAGAGCTCATCCGCTCCCTCCACCGCGATTTCAGCTTTCTCCGGTTCGCCCGAGACAACTGGCTTGATGATTCTTTGAACAGTCCCCGGACGCACCGTGCTTGGCTTTTGTACCATTGAAACTCTCCTGGAAAAAATGGTCGCAATTGTGTCGAAGCTCGAAAAGTGATATCTCGCTCATTAGCGCTTTCCGAGAGAAATGGCCGGATCGGCCGGGATTGTAGGTAAGCGGATTTGAAAGTCCAGAGACCTGATACTGCAATGCCGCGCAAAACTTTCAAAGATTTTTCCGAATCCAAGGAACGCAATCTGATGACAATAGTACAGTCTTCATCTCATTCTCAATACAGGACTCCCTGGACGAAGAAACGACGAAGAAAAGGGCGATCACCGGTACAGCGTTGACCCGATTGTAAACACGGTTTTTGAAAGACCACGATGGTTCTCTGTGCCTAAAAGGATCATGGTCGTCGACGACAACCCAGCCATTCGCCGTGCGCTGAAGAATATCCTCGAATTCACCGAGGATTGGGAGGTTTGCGGGGAAGCCGTTGATGGGAGGGACGGGATTGAGAAAGCAAAACTCTTGCACCCCGACCTGATCGTTCTCGATGTGTCTATGCCGGTGATGAACGGCTTGGATGCCGCAAGGATCTTGCACCAGATCATGCCCCAAGTCCCACTTATCCTTTGTTCGCTACACGCAGACGACATTCTCCGTAAAGAAGCGACCCATGCTGGGGTAAACGCCGTCATTTCAAAAGCGCAGAATATGGAGACCCTCGTCTATAAAGCCAGGGAGTTGCTGGGCAACCACAACAACTGAAGCGTCATTCCGCCTTCCAATCGGGATATTTCAGAACCTCACGCTTCAAAGTCAGCAGAGTGTTCGAGGCATCCTGCAATGCGTGTCGTTCCGCGGAACTGTCGGAGCTTCGTTCCAGAGCCTGCAATCGCTGAAAGATAGCGGTTTCGGCGTCCGCAACTTTCTCCTTCAACTTGTCCGGATTAACCTCCACCAGAGCTTGTTGCACCAGTTTCTTCCACTGTAGTTGGTTGTAGTCGGATGCTGCGTTTTCCATCTCCCAACCTCCTTGTCTTGCACGAAGGTTCGCAATCTCCAAATCCCATGAGAAGCTCCGGGAAGGATTGGCGTGTCAAACCAGCAGATTCAGTGTACGGGGAACTGCTTCTTCCACACATAAAACTTATCTTCGTCGGCCAAAGTTGCGATTGCGATGCCTGCCGAACTAGATGCACGATGGACCGCAGAACGCAAATTCGCAAGCCCAATTCCGCCGACCTGGCCAAGAGGAATTTCTAAAGCCGCATCTAAAGGCGCTGCCCGCAATTCGTCAATAATGCCGACCACCAGTTTGTGATGCTTTCCTCGTCGCCCGCGATTCAGTCCGGTCACTTTCACACGCCGATATTTGGACGTGGAGGTCGCCAATGACTTCTCTTTATCCACTTTCTTCATCTCGCTTCCTCGCGCGGTAAATTTACTTTGTCCTTTTTTATACGTCAAGTCTAGTTTATGAATACTGCATAGCTAGAAATTGTCGTCGCAAAATTCCTGGATAAGGTTGAGATGATCATGCTGCTGTGACCGATGGCGCACGCTCGAGCTTTCGAAATCGAACGAATTCTCGCCGTTCCGATTTCGCCGGGCACTGCAGTCGCCTTATCGGGACCGCTGGAGCTTAGATCACGAAACATTCGCCGCACTATTGGTGACATTAACAATGAAGCCAAATTGGGAGGAGCAGCGCTTTTTTAAAGCCTCGCAGGTCGCACGCCTGCAAGGGTCCATCGGCGCTGTCCCATGCGCAATCTTTTTCCCTTTGTCACCGCCTGCGGGTAGGGGGTAATTCTTGGCAAGCCCACAGCAAATCAATGCCTTGGCGCTTGCCTTGATCTGGCAACTCAACTGCATTGAACCTCTGAGTTCGTCCGTTACCGCTAGCAAAAGGGGAAGCGAACATGAGTGCTCACACCTGGTTCAACGCTAATTTGGTTCGCCTTCACAAGGCTGTCCTGTGTGCCAATTGTGAAGTGATCAGCGAAGCCTTGAACGGTCACTGCGCGGCCTGCGGCAGTGAAGCGTTACTGGGATTGAGCCGGGTCCTCGGCGGCAATCTTCAATCGGACGATCCTCAACTCCATTCTTCCGCCCAGATGCCGAGCATGCCCACACGCTCCGAGTATTTCTCGGCGGCTGCCTGAGATCGAGTGGGAATTGGTGGTAAGAAACGCCCTTTGTAAGGCGCCTTTCGGGCCCTAGCTCTTATCGCAGTTCCTCACGGTCAAAAAACATACGGTTGTGCAGAACGGCTTCCACGCCTGTTACCACCTCACGGCCACGACTCTTGGTGATCGCCCCTTTGAAACCGGCTTTCTGCGCGGCTTCGACCAACTGGTCGGACATTTCCTGCACGCTGATGAGAAGCAGCGGAAGAGCGGGGTTTAGCTGGGATATTTCTCGTGCCGCTTCCATGCCATTCATCAGAGGCATGCCCAAGTCCAGGATCGCCAAATCGGGGGAAGCCTGAACAACCTGCTCCACCGCATCCAGCCCGTTGACCGCCTCTCCGCATACCTGCCAGTCGGGCTGCGCCTCCAGCAATCTTCGGAATAAGCGCCGAATGGCAGGATCGTCGTCCGCGATCAGAATCCGAACTGGCATGGAACCCACCCCCAAAAACAACGCACGAAGGCTGATGCGCGCGTGCGACTGCAACCTCAAATTCCGGGCACCAGACGGAGGCGCCGCGGCTCGCTCCTGATATCTGGCATCCACGCAGAGATAACGGCAATCGGGCTGTTACTGTACAGCACCTTATTATGCATGGGTTTACAGACCGGTGGAGGTGAACAGACATTTACAGGAGTGGAGACTATCGAGATCTTCCTAGAGGGGACGCGTGTCCTCCCGTGCGGAACTGAAGTGAGCGCCCCGGGCTTTGGGCTCCCGCTCGTCCTTATTTCGGTCAGAACGCTTGGTCCGATGGCCCTGATTCTCGCTGGATTTCGCCGGAGTTCCGCTAACTTGGTTGGGATGGATCCGGGCCATCCAATGATCCCACCACGTAACAAACTCCTTGTTTCCCTTTATTTTAAGCATGGTAAAGGTCTCCCTAACCATTCCGTAATGTATCCTTCTCGTCCCCCTGCGCCCATCGATGTGAATCCCGACTCGCCGTAAATCCCGACTGTAGAGGCACTTTCGGCGAATCTTCAGTTTATCCATTGCCCGTGTTCACTTCGAGAAATGAGGATCAAACCCTGTGTGGCGCCGAACGCATCCACTTTGCCGGAGATCCAATGGGCAAGAAGAATGGGTCGGGTGACCCATCCCGCCTCAAATCATTTGCCGATGACGCCAGTATGTTTCGGGTCGTCGTCGAAACTCTGAAAGGCAGCCCCAACAAGTTTGCCTTCCATCCCAAGGAACACACTTTTGAATCAAAAAAGGTTTTGCCGGCAGGCATTACTTTCCCCTACGACTTCGGTTTTGTGCCCTCCACCATCGCGGAAGACGGCGATCCTATCGACGTTCTGGCTCTCAAAGAGCAATCATGTCTGACATTCTGATCCGGTTCCTGATTGGCGGATCGGTGGTCTCTGTCTTTGCTGTTTTCGGCAGCCTGTTCAGACCCAAAAACTTTGCGGGATTGTTCGGCGCAGCACCCTCGGTTGCTATAGCCACCTTGGGACTCACGGTTGCCCACGAAGGAGTCCAGTACGCAGCGTGGGAAGCCCGCTCGATGATTTCGGGAGCGCTCGCTTTCTTTGTGTATGCGTGCACCGTGAGCTGGGTGAGACGGCATAGCCAAACTCGCGCCATGATCGTTACCACTTCCCTGCTTCCAGTTTGGTTCGCTTGCGCTTTCGGCTTGTGGTACCTGTGGAATCGATAGCATGGACGTACGCATCGATCTATCGACGCTACGCCAAACACAATGGTACGAGTACGCGCTGCGATTCCTGTTCGGAGGCTTGATCACGGCTGTCGCTGGACTCATCGCCAAGCATTTCGGTCCCGCCGTGGGCGGTCTCTTTTTGGCGTTCCCGGCGATCTTCCCAGCCAGCGCCACTCTAATCGAAAAACATGAACGGCAGCGAGCACAACGTGAAGGCAAATCTGCCGAAAGCGTTGCTGGTAAGGCTGTGGCAGTTGATGCCGAAGGCGCGGCGCTAGGGAGCATTGGACTTATAGCTTTCGCTGCAATTGCCTGGCAACTTCTTCCACACCGTCCAGCGCGCCTGGTGCTTTCTGGTGCAATAGTCGGATGGCTTGCTGTCGCTCTGGTACTTTGGCTAGTCCAGGCAAAACTCTCCACCGACCCGGTTGAGTCCGACAAGTCCTAACCTATTGCATCTGCGAAATCGTGGACTCCCAAAGCAGAGCCCCACCCTGGGTCGAATGCATCTTTCGCACCCGCCCAGTCAATTTCTGCCTCTTAGGATTTCTTCAGCTGCGCGGTAACCGGTCGCAATGGCTCCGTGAACCGTTCCATTGTGCCCGGCAGTGTCTGTGGCCTCGCCCGCAAAAAACAATGTATTTTGCACCGGCTTGGCTAATCTTTCCTGCGCACCGTCTGCGTTTACTTTTCCGTAGCTGTACGCGCCCCGGGAAAAAGGATCCGCTTGCCAGTCATGAAAGAACGCCTCCACAAGGAGAGCTTCGATTTCCTCGAAACTGATCCCTAACAATTCAGAAAGTGACCGCAAGCCGCGCTCTATCACAAACGATCGGCTCTGCCCTGATAGCCGTTCTGCAGACTCAAAGGGCGCCCACCCAGTGATGATCGGAGCTTCGCTCGGCATTGCGGTCCACCAGGTCGGGAACCACTCGTCCTGAGAAAACAAAAAGCTCATTCGACCCAAGGTTTTTCGCTCCATGGGCGACAGCGTCGCCCAGAACTTTTGACGAAACTGAAACACCACGCGTATCACTTTTCCCATTTCCAGGCGTTCGATGGCCGCGTATTTTTCCGGTGGCAAAGCCGGAATGAATCGAACCGCTCCCAGACTCCCCGCCGGCGCCTTCAACACCGCAAGAGGTAAAGTGACGATCACGCATGGAGCAGTAGCCTTAAAGGCGCCCTCATTACTGTTCGCCGTGACACTTGCATTTGCTGCACTCCAGTCGATCGTCTCGACCACCATCTGGCTGCGCACTTGAACGCCGCTCTCCAAAACTCGTTTATGAAAGATCGCCAGCAGATCTTCATACCCCTTCCCGGACCGGAAAGCGCGCTGCCCGTCAATTAATTCCTCGGCGCGCATTCCCTTCACCAACCAATGGACGCCAACCAGCGCAGGATCGGCGGCATTGAACCCGCTGACGTAACCTAAAGCATGCCGTCTAACACTTTCTTTCTTGGGATCGCTGGAAGGGGGGACTGTTCGGTTCAGGAATTCGAGAAAGGATTCGTCCGGCTTGCGATCGTTCATTTTTTGCAGAATTCCATCAATCTGGTCGAAAAACTTGCACGGACACAGTCGGTCATCGACGCACCAGCTGTCACCTTCGACTTCTTCGGGCTTTTCTCCGGCTTCCTGCAATGGCTGCCAAATTTCGGGTGGAAATCCATGGATGAATTCCGCACCGAATTCAATCGCATGTCCGGCACTGGAATCCATCTGCGTCCAGATCCGTCCTCCAATTCTTTCCCGAGCCTCCAGCAACAGCACAGACAAACCACCTTGACCCAACCGAGAAGCAGCAGCCAGGCCGGCGATACCGGCTCCAATCACAATGACGTCAGGCTTTGAGTTCATAAAACGTTTTCCCGAGTTGCTGCTGAAACGTTAAGACGCGTGTCGCATTCAAGCAGTTGCGCCTTCCCGACATTCCCCAGGAGCACGGTAAGATTCCCTACCCACATGCTACCCAACGCTAAATCTGTCGTCCTCACCTTCCGGTTACAGTGAACACCCGATTGCTCCCGTTCTACGCCATGGGTATAAAACCGTAGCATCACCCTCAGGGAACGTATCGAGTACTGGTTGCGCGCTTCGGAAAGTCATTGTTGGACAGAGTACCCCCGTTCTTCCCCCGAGGAGAGTTATGCCAAAGCAAACTGCACCCGTGCTCAATTCGAACGAAGGGTGGAAACGCCTGTTCGAGGCAGCCCTGTTCGAAAGGGATCGGTCGGTCCTCCCGGCTCGACTGCTAGAAGCGAAGCACGCGATCATGGACCGCATAGAGGACTCGATTGATAGCGCCTCATATGCGGAACGTCGCTTGTTGCTGGGTGCACTCAATACGATTAGTGAACTGCAACGGCTGGAAGATGGCAATGAGCCGGCGCGCCCCGAGCCGACCCAAGCTCTAGGCCAAGCCGCTTAACCCAATTTTCATCGAGAGCAAGGCATCATGACCAATTCCCATCCCTTCACCAATTTTGGCGACCTGTACCGAGCGGCCTACGCTGAACTGAATCCCAGCACTAAGCAGTTGCTGCTTGCCGAGGTAAAAAGCGTCCTTGATCGTTGGCAGGAGTCCGTGCGAGACGCCATGCCTCCGTCCTCTGACGAAGGATCCTGCGGAAACCCTTTCGGCCAGGCGGCATAAGTTGCCTCGGCTCGGTGGGCTCCGCCCTGCCCAATTCTCCGCACCGTTTTGATAGTTCCCGGTAGCGAACAGGATCCGACAAACGCACGTCCGGAAACAAAAAGTGCGTCTTTCCGCTCACCTCAAGACATTAATGAACAAGCTCGATGACCAAATTATCTTAAGCACTCCCCTTGTCTTGGCCTTGGCAGCTATCTATTTCGTGCTCATCTGGAAACCTCGCCAGTCAGACGAAAAAGCAGTGGCTCGGGCATCTGGTGTATTCTGGAGCACCGTTGTGCTCATGGTTGTTGCGGTTGTGGTCTATGCAAATTTTTTTCGCGGTTGAAACTAACGTGCAGTCCAACCCACAGGAGGCAACGTGGCCAACCCTTTTGTGCACGTCGAGCTGAATACCCCTGACCCCGCGAAAGCGAAACATTTTTATGCCCAGCTGTTCAATTGGAAGTTTGCCGAGATGCCCAATCCCGCGGCTCCGGATGGTTCCTACACCATGATTGAAGTGGGAGCAGGAACGGGGGGCGGCATTATGAAACAAGTTCCCGGCGGCCCTTTAGGCTGGCTCCCCTATGTCGAGGTCGACGATATTCACGCGGTGACGCAGAAAGCCGAATCCTTAGGTGCCAAAGTCATGAAGGATGTCACTGAGGTGCTCGGTATGGGCTGGTTTAGCTTTATTCAGGATCCGACCGGTGCCATGCTCGGCTTGTGGAAATCGAAATGATCCGCTGGCGAGTTCGCAATACGCAAACCAATCTACGGTTTATGTCGCAAACTGATCCACTCGCACAATTTGATTACGAATCGCGTAGAGCACAACCTCGCTGACCGAGTGCAGATGTAGTTTTCGCATGAAGTTGCTGCGATGAGTCTCAGCGGTTTTCACGCTACATCCCAGGATCACAGCCACTTCCTTGGTCGTCTTTCCTTCCGCAATCAGCTGAAGAACTTCTCGCTCACGACTGGTCAGAGTTGGCAAGGTCGCCAGACTTGAAGGCGCGAAGTAGCTGTCCAAAATATCCTGTACCCGTGAAGTGAAAAAGGTTCGATGACGCTCCAGGGCCTGCACTGCCGAGACTCTCTCGAATCAACTGCTCGGAATCGCTCATGGTGAGAATAAGCACTTTTTGATCGGGATCTTCGTTAAGAATCTGGCGAGTCGCATCCAGCCCATTCAACGTAGGCATGGCGATGTCGAGGATCACTACGTCCGGCCGGAGTTCCTTCGCGATCTGCACCGCCTGGCGACCTTCCGAAGCCTCTCCACAAACTTCCCAGCCGGGGTGAGCCTTTAACAAAGCACAAATCCCTTGACGAACGACTGGATGGTCATCGGCAACTAGAATTCTCAGAGCCAACCGTCACCTCTGATCGGGAGATCATCGGGGAGGCCCACGCCAGCTTCGAGGTGGTTTGGGCGTCCCGGAAACAAGCAAAAGCGTAGCAGAGCCGCAGTGTGTGTCGATACGGGGTAGCCTGTAGTTATCCGCACACACACTGCAGATTGAGTAGTGAAGTATCCCATGTCATGAACAGAAAAACTAAGGTGACTACACGCTCGCGTATAGATTCACGGAAATGTGTGGCTTTCGCTGAGCCACACTCGCAGCCAAGAGTGAGAACCCATTCATACGTTACGTCGACGAATCACGTTAAACATTGATCCCCTCATTTCATTCGAGGCCACCAGCCATTTCGAACCGCATTATATTGATCCGGGGCACTGTAATCCCCAGCGTAAATACTAAGCCCATTGGGGGCACGATTTTTCTGCATCGAGGAGTGGGCAATTGTCAACTTCCACGGGTTTAAGCAGAATGGATTAAGGGAAAACGCCCTACACTTCTTATTTCAAAATACTCATCGGATGAAAATGCATCTCAAGGAAACCTGAGATGAGGATGGACAATGGTCCGAGCGGCTCTCGATGAATCACAAACAATGGAGGCTGGTTCAGCCCCTTCGTATCGCCTACAAAGATGGTTGCTCCCCGTCACTATAGTGATCCTGTTGCTCGGGATTGGCGGCGCCGCGTATCTCGTCAGAAATTGGCCATTCACCGAGAAGAATGTAGTTAAACAACTCCAACAGGCTACCTCCAGCACCGTTCACATCTCTGCTTTTAAACGAGTGTTTTTTCCTCGTCCAGGTTGTATTGCCCAGGGGGTGACCCTCGAAAGAGGCACCGATCCGCACGGCCAAGTCAAGCTGACAGTGGACAAACTCATCATCGAGGGCACTCTCACTGGCTTGTTCAGCAAACATTTAGCATCTATTCGTGCGCAGGGTGCGCATGCTTTTTTCCCGGAATTTGGAACCGCTCCCCAATGGAAGCCCGCCACCTCCGACGTGGTAGTTGACGAACTCATCGCCAATTCTTCCCTGCTGGAATTTGCAAGACGAGATCCCAAAAGTCCTAAAGTGCAATTTGCCATCGACGAATTCGTCGCCCACCACCTTGCCTCTCACGATCCTATGAAATTCGAAGTACGTCTCCATAACCCGACGCCGCCCGGAGAAGTCCGGGCAACTGGAACATTTGGTCCTTGGAATATGGATCGCGTCAGCGCTACGCCCGTCAGTGGCGATTATTCCTTCAGCAATGCAGACCTCGGGGTCTTCGATGGAGTTCATGGAATTTTGGCGTCCAACGGACAGTTTCACGGAACCATTGAGAACATTGCGGTCAACGGCGCGACCTCTACGCCAGCTTTCCAAGTCAAGGGCAGCACTCACCAGATCCCGCTCGATACGAATTTCGGAGCAATCGTTGATTCAAATAACGGGGATGTCACTCTGCAACAGGTGCAAGCTCGAGTACTGCACACCATTGTCGTCTCTCATGGAAGCGTCGCAGGTCGTCCGGGCGAACACGGAAAAATCACCTCATTGGATATGTCGGTTCGCAGCGGACGAATTCAGGATTTGCTCTTGCTGTTCGTGTCAGAAAAGCACTCTCCTTTGAACGGTATTGTCAGTCTGAAAACCAAAGTCATCGTTCCCCCCGGCAATCGCCATTTCTTGCAGAAACTTCGTATGGCGGGAGATTTCGGAATCGATAGCGCTCTCTTCACAAAAGAAGAAACCCAGGGGAAACTTGAAAAATTAAGCGAGGCCGCGCGTGGGCAAGCCGATCAGACCGATGACCCGGAGAGCATTGTCTCAGATCTCCAGGGTCACGTCGTAGTTCGCGATGGTATTGCCACATTCAAGGACTTAAGATTCCGCGTTCCCGGCGCCCGAGCGCATCTGGAGGGCACATTTGATCTGATCACGCAAAAAGTAAACCTGCGCGGCTTGCTGTTTATGGATGCGAATCTTCCGAAGGCCACTACAGGCATAAAGTCATTTTTACTAAAGGCAGTTGACCCGTTCTTGAAAAAGAACCGCCACGGCGGAGCCCGAATCCCGATCAGCATTACCGGAACATACCAACATCCCTCCTACAATGCTGATCCTGTGTGAAAGAGCTCTCAAACACCCTTTCACCCTACACATTGGGCCCGATATCACCCGGGAAAAGTACGTAGTCGAGTAGCGTTCTCTACAATGCTGTCCCTCAGACGAAAAAGGTTTGGCCTTACGGCGATACACCGTACCGCTATACCCAATGCAGTCGATTGTGTGTTTTGTGCTTGCACGCCATGCTGAGGACGTTATGACAAAACGCATCATGGTCGCTGATGACAATCCGGCGATACGACGCGCGCTCCGTCATATCCTGGAGGTCGGCCAGGATTGGAAGGTCGACGGAGAGGCCGTGAACGGCCGCGAAGCAATTGAGAAAGCAAAACAACTGCACCCCGACCTGATCGTTCTTGATGTCTCAATGCCCCTGATGAGCGGGCTTGAGGCCGCACGGGAACTGCGCCGTATCATGCCTGCAACCCCCGTGATTTTGTGTTCCCTTCACACCAATGAAATCTTGCAACGGCAAGCCTCAGCCGTAGGCGTGACAGCCGTTGTCTCTAAAATGCAGAACATGCAAATGCTTGTAAGGAAGGCGACCGAACTCCTGGAAGTCCGATGAGTTGGAATTATCTTTAGACAGGGGTGATTCTGAAGACGTCGGCTGTAGTGTGCCTTCCGCTCAATAAGCGACTGTTCAGGGACGGAAGTTCGTAAATGTTGCTAAGCATGGGCGCTGTCCCCAAGCACCTGTTTTCGGACCGCACCGAGAAGGGCCGCCACTTCGGTTTTAAAGGACATTAGCAGCACAGCTGCATGTTCCAGTTGAGTCTCTCGACCCATGCGTTCCAGTTCTTTCGCTTGACTCGCCGCTTTCAAACCAAAATAGCCCAATTCTCCCTTCAGCTTGTGCGCGGTAAACTCCAACATGCGTGCATCCTTAGTCGCTACGGCTTGCTCCAGTTGTGCAATAAGCTTGGGCGTTTCCTTCAGGAAAATTTCTGATACTTCGCGAAAGAGCGCTTCATCTCCACCGATTTTTGTCAGGATCTCCCTTGCATTCCAGGTTACCGATGCCTCCCCTTCAGTATCCGTATTGCCAGTGCCATGCCGGCTTCGGTCTGCCACTTCTCGGCTCCCGATCTGCTTCAACACCAACTCCAATTCTCGAACATTGATCGGCTTTGATAAATAGCCATCCATTCCTGCCGCCAGGCACATGTCCCGATCTCCTTGCATGGCTCGCGCTGTCATGGCGAAGATCGGTACGTGCCGTTCCGTTCCGGTTTCCGCCATGCGGATGTGTTGGGTCGCCGTGAGCCCGTCCATTTCTGGCATCTGTACGTCCATGAGCACAAGGTCGAAACCTCCTCGCGAGAGCAACGACAGGGCTTCTTTACCGTTCTTAGCCAGGACGGGGGTGCATCCCAGATTCTCCAGAATGCGTAAGCCCACGATCTGATTCACTTGATTGTCTTCCACTAGTAAAACGCGAAAACATGGCGAGGCGGGCAACACCCTTTCCGGTCGTGTAGCGATGGAGTTATACATCTGCTCTCCACCAAATGCTCTGAGAATTGCATGTAAAAGTTCTACCTTCTGAACCGGCTTCAACAAATACACCGAAATACCCAACTCGCGGCACCGAGCCGCATCGCCACTCTGTCCTTCAGACGTCAACATCATGATCACCGCATCGCGCCAGCGTACGTCTTTTTGCATCCGCTCGACCAGCTCGAAGCCATCCATGCCGGGCATTTGACTGTCGACAATGGCGAGACGGGGGAATTCCTTGGACTCACATGTGCGACGCACCATCTCCAATGCTGTTACGCCGCTGTCGGCCACCATTACGTCCATGCCCCAACCGGAGGTCATTTCGGCGAGAATCGTTCGGTTCGTAGCATTGTCGTCCACAATTATGACTGGCATCTGAAGCAGCTCGGCTTGCTGAGCGGGCCCTGGGGGGGGCGCCAATATCCCAGATGCGACCCCCAGCCGAACGGTGAAATGAAATGAGCTCCCCTGCCCCAAAGCGCTTTCCACCCGAATCCTGCCGCCCATCATGTCTACTAAGCGCGCACAAATTGTTAAACCTAATCCGCTGCCGCCGTAGTGCCGTGTCGTGCTGGTATCGGCTTGAGAGAACGCATCGAAAATCACTTTCTGCTTTTCAACGGCGATGCCAATCCCCGTGTCGCTTACGCTGACTTGAACTTCCGCCTCCGTCTCAGATGCCTGCAAGAGTTTCACCGTGATTGAGACTTCTCCTTTCTCAGTGAACTTGACGGCATTGGCAATCAGATTGAGCAGCGTCTGACGCAAACGGCCTGCATCGCCAACAACTTTCACCGGCACGTCCGGCTCGATTGTATATAGCAGTTCCAGTCCTTTTTGATGCGCTCGCAAGGCCATTCCTCGAGTGGTCTGAATTATGGCGTCATGCAGGTTAAATTCGAACTTGTCCAGTTCCAACTTGCCTGCTTCTATTTTGGAAAAATCGAGGATGTCATTGATGATTCCCAGTAGCGAGTCGCCTGAGGATTTCAGGATTTCCAGGTCTTCCCGCTGCTCCTTCGTGAGTTCCGTATTCAGCAGAAGCTCCGCCATTCCTAAGATGCCGTTGATAGGAGTGCGAATTTCGTGGCTCATATTCGCCAGGAATTCGCTTTTCGCCCTGTTGGCGGACTCTGCCGCCTCTCGTGCCAGCACTAGAGCCTGTTCCGCCAGCTTTCGCTGGCTGATATCACGAAAGGTCCAAATGCGTCCGTAATACTTTCCTTCCGGGTCGATGACAGGTGAAGAATAGCGATCCACGGTGATACCGTTGACCAGTTCGATCTCATCTCGACTGGTTTCAGAATGATTTGAATAGAGATGCCGTACCTTCTTTAAAAACGATTCCGGGTCTTTCACCAGGGAGATTACGTGCTCGAGCATCGGACCATCGCTTTTGTCGCCTAAAACTTCAGGAGGAATCCGAAACAGATCAACCAGCTTCTGGTTCTGCATCAGTTTTTGTCCGCGATCGTTGACTACTAACATGCCATCGATCGTCGAATTTGCTTGTGCCTCGAGGAACGCGGTCTTGGATTGCAATTCCGCTTCCCAGCGTTTGCGATCTGTAATGTCTTGAGCAATTCCGCACATGCCCGTTATCATCCCGCTCCCATTCCGCTGAGGTTCGCCCCGGGCCCGGATCCAGCCGCGGCTTTCATCCGCCCTCGTAATCTCTAATTCAATTTCGTAAGGCTCACCCGTTTGCAGCGCTCTTCCAACATTTGTTTCTAGGCGAGTCCAGCTCTCCGGTGTGAACAGCTTTTGCTGAACCTGGAAAGCGGGGGCAGGAAGCAAGGGATCCAGAGCAAACATCCGATACAGCTCTTCAGTCCACGTAA
>QIAI01000724.1:2137-2574 GCA_003224995.1 Acidobacteriota bacterium | reverse complement strand
CGCAGCATCACCCGCGCCGCAGCCACGAATTTCTATTACGCGTTTCTGGTATTGCCTAAACGCAAACGCCAGGCTTTGAACGCGGTTTATGCGTTCATGCGGCGCTGTGATGACATTGCCGACGATGCCGGCGTGCCGGTACCCGAGCGAAGGCAAAAACTCGACCTGTGGTTAAACGCTTTTCACCGCGCGCAAGCCGGGCAGCCAACGGATGAACCTGTGCTATTGGCGATTACCGATGCCCAGCGCCGGCACGGCATTCCGCTGGACTTACTTGATCAGCTGGCCTATGGCACGGCCATGGACCTCACCGACGACCTCGATGAGAGCCCCGGATCGGGGGCGACCGGGCGGACGCCACATGTTCACTATCAGACTTTCGAGGATCTTTACCGTTACTGCTATTACGTTGCATCGGTCGTGGGGCTGGTCTGCAT
>QIAI01000724.1:643-1990 GCA_003224995.1 Acidobacteriota bacterium | reverse complement strand
CCCGCCCGTTACCGGCCGTTGTTTGCAATGGAGGCCGATCGTGCACGCGAATATTACCGTGCCGGCGACGCCTTAATTCCTCTTATCGAGGAAGATAGCCAGCCCGCGCTGTGGATATTGCTAACCATCTACCGCAGACTTCTAGACAAAATCGAAAGCCGCCAGTATGACGTATTCGGCGGCAAAGTTGCGCTTAGCACGCGAGAGAAGCTCGTCATTCTGGGAAAGGGTTTCCTCAAACGCCTGTCCTGATGACCGAGCCCTGGACACAGACTCCCCACGTAGCCGTGGTCGGAGGTGGTTTGGCGGGACTGGCCGCCGGTTCTGCGCTCGCCGACAGCGGATTCCGCGTCACGCTTTTCGAACGCCGCGCCTACCTTGGCGGACGGGCCTCCTCATATCAGCATCCCGCCACGGGTGAAGTCGTAGACAACTGTCAGCACGTGCTGCTCGGTTGCTGCACCAATCTCATCGAATCAGTTGACTTTTCTGGAGCCTGGAGGACGCGCGTCCGTTATCGGACCGTCTTCGCTGCCAGCCCCCTTACACACGGCGCCTGCATTTTTGCGAGCCCGTTGCCTCAATCTGACGGACAAATTGTCTATCGCTGCGGCCATGGCGGCGCTCGCTCCTGCCATGCCGAGAGATACCGGAGAACCCTTCTTAAAGTGGTTGCACCGCCACGGACAGACGGACCGCGCTATAGGACGTTTCTGGAAGCCAGTGCTGGTAAGCGCTCTGAATGAAGACATCGATCGCGTGTCGGTCCCATACGCGGCGCAAGTGATGCGCGAGTCCTTCCTCAAATCGCGTGCGGCCGGGCGGATGGGTGTGCCTACAGTCCCTTTGACTGAGCTCTACGGCACGGCGGGAGACCACATCTGCAGCCGAGGCGGCGAAGTGCGATTCCGTTGCAGCGTGGAATCGTTTCGCGCTGAGTTTGCAGCGGTCAAGTTGGCGGTATCCGGAGCAGAAGAGAGCTTTGATTTTGTGGTATTCGCTGTTCCGTTCGACGTGCTGGCGCGGGTGTTGCCCGAAACTACAGCGGCAGAGCCCCTACGGCAAGCCTTGGACGCCCTTGAGACCTCGCCGATTACAGGCATACATCTGTGGTTCGATCGCCAGATTACCGATCTTAAACATGCCGTTCTGCTCGACCGTACAATTCAGTGGATGTTTCACAAATCGATGCTGCTGGACAGCCGCGTCCCCCGTAACGGCAGTTATGTGGAATTGGTTGTGAGCTCCTCCAAGGTGCTAGTGGAGAAATCGCGCCAGGAAATCGTGGATCTTGCATTGAACGAACTGCGAGAGTTCTTGCCGGAAGCTCATCAGGCGAAACTCTTG
>QIAI01000724.1:0-613 GCA_003224995.1 Acidobacteriota bacterium | reverse complement strand
ACGGCCACGGGCTGGCCTGCGACTGTGGAAGGCGCAGTACGAAGCGGTTACCTCGCCGCACAATGCGTAGCCCGGGTCGCGGGTTTGCGGGACGCAGCTTTCCTGGTGCCCGACCTCCCACCTACAGGATTTATGCGATTGTTTGGATAAACGTGCTCAGGCTGCCAGCAGCGCCACGCCAGCGGCCACCAGCAACGCCGCCATCCAGCGATGCGGGTCAACACGCTCGTGCAGGAAAATCTTGGCGGCGACCGCGGTGGCAACGAAAGTGAGAGAAGCTGACGCCGGTGCCACCAGGCTCACATCTCCCCATGAGAGTCCTATCAGCAGGCTGTAAAACGCCACCGTCATGGCGAGAATGCCCAGAACAAAATTCACATTGTGTAAGGTGCGTCCGACTACGGCCAACAAGCCGTGAGTCCGCCATAGTTCTCCCACGTCACCGACTTGCTTCATGGCGCGAGAGAGAAGCACATCGCCGACGGTGGAAGCCAGTACGATGGCCGCGACTGCGCCCCATGTGTAAAGGTGCTTCATGATTCCGCTCTCATGGAGACCGGTTCCCGGTCGCAATTTTCGGACGGTGTGACAGACGGGTCGTGAGTGAGCGCCG
>QIAI01000067.1 GCA_003224995.1 Acidobacteriota bacterium | reverse complement strand
TTTGCTATCGGGCGCGGAAATATCTTGGCGCTTTTCTGGCCGCTATGGGCGGGGCCGACGGAATCGTGTTCACCGGCGGAATCGGGGAGAACTCTCCAGAAATCCGGGCGCAGATTTGTGAAGGGTTGGAGTGGGCGGGATTGAGTCTTGATCCCGATACGAACCAGAAAATGATCGGCAAGGAAGGCATGATCAGCAGGGAAGGGTCGCGGCTGGCAGCTTACGCGATTCCGACCGATGAAGAACTGCTGATTGCACGCGACACGGTGCGTTGCATTCTGGGCGAGCCTCACCCGTCCTAAACCGTCCGAGCGCTTGCCCGTTCTGTTCCCTGGCTACACGGAATAGGAAACGTCGTCATCGGCGGCGATTTGAGCCAAGGTGCCTGGGGTCGCGGCAATCCCGGGAGACTTGCTTCCCCGGCGCATGGCGACGATGCCGGTGCGGACCATTTCAAGAACGCCGTAAGGCCGGAGTACCTCGAGCAAGCCATCGATCTTGTCTTCCGCGCCGGTGATTTCAATGGTGAGCGAATCGGGTGCAACATCGACCACGCGGGCGCGAAACACGCTTGCCAGTTCCAATACATGAGAACGCGCTTCGTGGGTGGCAGCCACTTTGATCATGGCCAGATCGCGCACAATCGCGGGCTCATTGGTGATGTTTTCCACCAGCAAGACGTTCACGAGTTTGTAGAGGTTGGCCTCGATGCGGCGAGCCTGATCACGATCGGCATCGGCAGTGATCGTCATGCGCGAAACTTCGGGCTTCTCGGTTCGTCCGACGGTGAGCGAATCGATGTTGAAAGCGCGGCGACGAAACAGGGAAGCGACGCGGGTCAGCACGCCAGGCTTGTTTTCCACGTAGACCACGAATGTATTCATCATGTTGGTTTACTCGTCTGCCGCCGTTTCCACGATGGGACTGGGGCGGCGAATCATTTCGTGCAACGACGCTCCCGCGGCGACCATGGGATAGACGGTGTCTTCCTGCTCCACTTTGAAGTTGATCAGCACGGGACCATCGTGCTTTCGAGCCGACTGCACCGCGGGTACCACTTCGGAACGTTGCGTGACCGCCATGCTCCGAATGCCGTAGGCTTCGGCGACTTTTACGAAATCTGGATTCAATAGGGGGGTCGCCGCGTAATTGCGCTCATAGAAAAATTCCTGCCATTGCCTCACCATGCCGAGGAAGCCATTGTTGATGATGGCAATGTTCACCTTCAGATTTTCCTGCACAATGGTGGCAAGCTCCGCCATGGTCATCTGAAAGCCGCCGTCGCCAACGATCACCCAGACTTCGGCCTCGGGCCGTGCGACCTTCGCACCGATCGCCGCAGGCAAGGCAAAGCCCATGGTACCGAGGCCTCCGGAGGTAATCAGAGAGCGCGGACGGTCGTGTTTGTAGTATTGCGCTTCCCACATCTGATGCTGGCCCACATCGGTGACGACGATTGTGTCTGCATCGCGAGTCTCGCGCCACAGATCATTGATCACATGGGCGGCATAGAGGTGGCCGTTGTCAGGCAGATTCTGAATGTCGCGCACGGCGGCGTCACCCTTGAGTTGATCGATGGAATCAAGCCACTCGCTGCGATCGACCGAGTTCACTTGCGGCAGCAATTCATGCAGCACTTCGCGCAGATCACCCACCAGGGCCACATCTACTTTCACGTTCTTGTTGATTTCAGCAGGGTCGATCTCCACGTGAATCTTCTTGGCATTGGGTGCGTAGGTCTTCAAATTGCCGGTGACGCGATCGTCGAAGCGCATGCCGAAGGCAAGCAGCAGATCGGCTTCCTGAATGGTGTGATTGACCCAGGCTTCGCCATGCATGCCCATCATGCCGAGATTAAGCGGGTGCGAGGCAGGGAAGGCACCGATACCGAGCAGGGTGAGCGCGACCGGAATTCCCGTACGCTCAGCGAAGGTACGCACGTCCTGCATTGCGCCCGAAACGATGATTCCGTGTCCGGCGAGAATGACCGGCCGCTTGGCGTTTTGAATCAACTCGAGCGCCTGCTCATATTCTTTCGCATCCGGCGAGAGGTCGGGCCGGTACCCGGGTAATTGCGGCTTGGCAACATCCCAATCGAACTCGCAGGAAGTTTGTTGAGCATCCTTGGTGATGTCGACCAGCACAGGGCCGGGACGTCCGGAACGCGCGACATAGAAGGCTTCCCGAATGGTGCGCGCCAGTTCGCTGGCGTGGGTCACCAGATAATTGTGTTTGGTGATGGGCAGCGTGACGCCGGTGATGTCGGTTTCCTGGAACGCGTCAGAACCGATGAGCTTGCTGCCCACCTGTCCGGTGATGCAGACGATGGGAGAGGAGTCCAGCATGGCAGTGGCGATCCCGGTAACCATGTTGGTGGCGCCGGGGCCCGAGGTGGCAACGGCGACGCCGACTTCGCCAGAGGCACGGGCATAGCCGTCGGCCATGTGAGTGGCGCCTTGCTCGTGACGAACGAGGACGTGATGAATTTTGCTGTGCTTCAATGCGTCGTAAGCGGGAAGAATTGCGCCGCCGGGATATCCGAACACGTGGGTGACGTGCTCGCGTTCCAGGCACTCCCAAAGGATTTGCGCTCCGGTCTTCGTCATTCGGTAACTCCCTGTTCTTCGTCGTCAGCCGGGTAGTGGGCGACGACGGCGGTCCGCGTTGCTAAGCAAACGGGCCATCATCCTTTGCTGGATGATGGCCCGTTCAGAGACTTGGCTGAGCGTTACATCATCCGCTGCAGTCGTTTACTACAAAAATTCGTACGACGCTCCTGCGGACAACCAGGCCGTGGTTCTCCGTAAGTCGCGTCGGGATGGCTGCTGGAACTTGCATAAGCGCCAAAGAATATCCGATGTTTGTAAATGTTTCCTGGGGTGGAGACAAGGGCAATTTGCTGGCGTCATTGGCACAAGAAGCGATCTTGAACCGCAGAAGGCGCGAAAACAGGGCACAAGGGACGCTGGGAACAGGCCCGGTCGGCGCGGAAAAAACTCGTCGAGGGCATAGAGTCGCACCGCAAATGCATTACGGCTCAATCCGGAGCAGGAGGACCGGCTCGACCATGAAGTCAAAGGCGTTGATGCTATCGACAGCACGGCGGATCACTGGTTCTGAAACCGCTTCTACGGTGATCACGAATGAGACGCGGTCTTTTGGCAGATGGGGTTCCTGCTCGAGGGAATCGATGTTGATCGACTCGCGGGCAATCACCTCGGCGACGCGGGCAACAATGCCGCGCTGGTCTTTTACGGTGAGGCGCAGGTACCAGCTAGCCGGACGCGGGGTCTCACAAAGTTCGAGTTCACGAGAACTCAGGAACCCGGAAATGTTCTTGGCGTTCATCTGGCCAGCGGCAAAGTCGCGGGCGATTTCGATCAGATCAGAAACGACCGCGGACCCCGTGGCATCGCCTCCGGCGCCGCGTCCATAAAACATCTGGGTGCCAATCTTGTCGCCGACCAGGAACACGGCGTTGTTGACGCCCTCCACCTTTGCCAGCATGGAGCGACGGCTCACCAGCCAGGGACGCACCGAAACCTCCAGGCCGGAGTCGGTCTGCTCGGCAGAGCCTACCAGGCGAATCGTGCTGTCGAGGCGGTTGGCGGAGTGAATGTCAATGGTGCGGATATGGCGAATTCCGTAGGTGGGAATGCGGGCAACATTTAGGCGGCCTTCAAAGGCCATG
>QIAI01000066.1:619-5795 GCA_003224995.1 Acidobacteriota bacterium | reverse complement strand
CCGGCGAGCGCGATTCGCTCTTCTACATTCCGCTCGGCGTGGGTGCGGTCATTCCACCGTGGAATTTTCCTTGCGCGATCATGGCTGGCATGACACTGGCCTCAATTGTGTGCGGAAACACCGTGATTCTGAAGCCTTCCAGTGATTCTCCGACGATTGCGGCGAAGTTCGTCGAGTTGCTGGAAGAAGCGGGAATGCCGGAGGGTGTGGTCAACTTCTGTCCGGGTGCGGGCGGAAGTTTCGGTGATGCCATTGTGACGCATTCCAAGACGAGATATATCGCATTTACCGGTTCGCGCGAAGTGGGGTTGCACATCAATAGAAGCGCGGCCACGCAGGGCCCGGGCCAGATCTGGATCAAGCGCACGGTCCTCGAAATGGGCGGCAAGGACGCGATCATCGTGGATGCGGATACCGATCTCGACGTCGCGGTGGAAGGCGTCGCGCAATCCGCGTTTGGCTTCCAGGGACAGAAATGCTCGGCATGCTCGCGGGCAATTGTGGATGAGCGGGTCTATGACAAGTTCCTGGAGATGCTGAAGTCTCGGGTGGAGAAGTTCACGATCGGCGATCCGGCGGAGAACTTCAACCTGGGCGCGGTGATCAACGAAGGGTCGATGAAAACGATCCTCGAATATATCGAGGCCGGAAAGCGCGATGGCCGGTTGTTGACCGGCGGTGAGCGCGCGAGCAACGTGGGCGAGGGATATTTTCTGCAGCCCACGGTGTTTGCCGATATTCCGCCGAAGTCGAAGCTGGAGCAGGAAGAAATCTTCGGGCCGGTGCTGGTGGTGATCAAGTCGCGAAACTTTGATCACGCGCTGGAAATTGCGAATGATACCGAGTTTGGGTTGACTGGGGCGGTTTACACGAAGTCTCGCGACAAGATTGACCGTGCGGTTCGCGAATTTCATGTCGGTAATCTCTATATCAATCGCAAATGCACTGGGGCGATTGCCGGGGCGCATCCTTTCGGGGGATTCAATATGTCGGGAACGGATTCGAAGTCGGGTGGACCCGATTACTTGTATCTCTTCTCACAGGGGAAGTCGGTAGGGGAGAAGCTTTAAGCTTCGGAAAAGCCTTTAACCGCGGAGTGCGCAGAGAACGGCCGCAGAGAGCGCGGAGGAAGTCTTACTCGCAAGCCACGGAAAAGTGAATTGCAAGGGAAGAGCTTTGAACCTAGAAGCTTTTCACCGCAGAATTTTTAATCAAAAAGCTTTCAACCGCGAAGAACGCGAAGAAAGACACGCGAAAGGGCACGAAGCAAAGCGATAACCGCTAAGAACGAGAACCACGCGAGCACAGCGCGAAACTGCGTTTCTAAAGGTGCGATTCTAGAAGCGCTGCTGAAGTCGCAAAGCGCAGAGAAGCGAATAGACAGTTTAGCCGGAGGCGGGTGCCTCCGGCTTTTGTTTCGAACTGCAGAGCTGAACTACTGTTCGGTCGGACCGTCCTTGGAGCGCAGTGGCCATCTTCGGAAATGCATTGCAGTTGTCCGCCCTGCACCCAGTATTCCCGGGCAAGGAATGCAGAACCGCCTTTCAAAGCCACCAGGGTGGAACGACCCTCACTATTCTGCATGGCCGCAACCGCTTGCGGCGCCGGCGCTAATTCGTCAGGTGAGCGTTCGGCCGGCACTTGTTCCATTTGCTCGACGTACGCAGGGGCGCTGGCATTGGTGAGGGCCGGTTGCGGCGTGTAGGAAGCCTGGGTCATCACAGCTGCCGGGCGCAACAGACCATAGGGCGAGGGAATGTATTTCGTGGGTTGCGTCCACGGAGGAGAGGGTACAGCCGCGCGCGCCGGCAGAGTTGCCGGGACGACGACGTCTTCCATCAGCTTGATGCTGAGGCGGGATTCACCTTTCAATGCAGGGTAGGGTCCGCGTCGCGGAAGGTTGAGGATCTTGATTGGCCAGAGGACAGGGATCATCCATTCCACGACATCGCGTCGAGGATGGCCGCCCCCGTGGATTTTGCCGGTCTTATCAGTTTTCAGGTGGGGAGCGGCGATGATCTTGGCTTCGAGCGGCAGGACTTCGGCTCCAGGAAGGATGATGCGATCGAACTCAAGCTGCAACCATCCCTTGCCCACAAAGTGGCCGGGATCCCTGGATTCCTGAAGGTGGCCGCTCAACATGGCGCCGCGCGGAAACAGTGAATGTCCAAACGACGAAACCGGGCCGAGGTGGCACAAGACGGGATCGCCGGCTTGCGCGGTTTTGGAAGAGAAGTTAGGTTCGTCCATCGTGCAGTGCAGAATGGTTCCGGCAGGAACGATTGCATCTCGCGTGGAGGCGGCGCGCGCTCCCACAGCCGAAACACACAGAATGAGGGTCAAAAGCAGGGACTTTCCAGCCATGGTGGTCTCCTTGTCAAACCGCCTGTCCCGTCGGGCACAGAGGAGGAGGGTGTGCGCAGGAAAGGCTGAGACCCCCGGGGGATGGTCGGGGATTGGTCGAAGCGTAAGCGATTTTAGGGACGGCGTCAACCATTCGTCGACCTGAACGCCGGTAAACCGGCCATATTTGGGATGAGAGGAAGGTCGGGGCCGCTGCTCGAGGGTGCCTGGGGGTACACCTCCGTGCGATTGTCTGAGCGCGCGGGAAATGCTAGTCTCGGCTCGAATATGAAGATTCTGAAGCGTTTGTTCTGTAGTTTTGCTCTGATTGTGCTGCTCTTACCTAGCCTATCCACGCCCATGTTTGCCCAAGCGACCGCGGCCCCGCCGATGGTGCCCCGACAGCAGCCCGGTCCAGGGGCGAGTGCGCCCGGGGCGGCGCAGGCCGGCCGCATGCGGCCCACCAATATGACCGCGAACGGCGGGTCGATGATGAACGGGGTCTATAGCAATTCGGTGTATGGATTCTCTTTGAAGGCGCCGCCGGGATGGGCCGTGGTGCCCAGCAAAGATCCAGTGCCTGCGAACGAGGAAGCCAAGAATCCGATGCTGAAGGCAGCTCAGATCAGTCACACACTGCTGGTGATGACCGAAAACGCGCCGCTGCGAAAGCCGGGCGAACGCAAATCCCTTCAGATTATGGCCACGCGAATGTTGGGGGAGCCGACCCCAACCGCTGCGCACGATTACCTCATCTATTCGCAAAAGCATGCTAAAGAAAAGGGCATGGCGGTGGAGTATGGGGGAGAGCCGGAGGAAGTGACGATAAACGGAGAAAAGCTCTGGAAGATCGCGTCCACAGAAACGGTCGCAGGCGCGGTACAACATGTGGAGCAGTACGTCATCGCCCGGCAATCCATCCTGATGCAGTTCTTTCTGGTGAGTCCCACAGAGCCGGGATTGAAAGAGATTGAGCCGACGATCCAGTCACTGCAATTCAAGCCGATGGTTGCGAATGCTCCTTTGAAGCAAACGCCGAGGAGGACGAAAGGGGCTGCGAAGGCTGACGCGGATTCCAAAGCGCAATAGGATTTAGTGACGCGTGGCCAGCGAAACCCATAGGATGCGGGGTTTTTGTTCCGGCTCTAGATTAAGCAAAAGGCTGTTAGCTCGTAGCCCTTAGCAATTCGCTGGGAACGATCGTCGCGAATGCTGTCTGCGAGACTAGTTAGCTAAAGCAAACAGGCATCTTCAAAAACTGCTTCAAATTGCAAAGGCCACCCTTCGGTGGCCTTTTGCTTCAGTTGGAAAAGCGTGCCTTAAGACGTGACGCCGGCGCCGGCTTGCGGCTGATTGCTGGCGGCGGTGGCAGCGGCGGCTTCGTTCAAGATGCGGTGATGGATGGTGAAGAGCGCAAGCTCGAGGCGATCGGAGACGCCGATCTTGTCGTATACGTTGCGCAGATAGTTCTTGATCACCTGCTCAGTGGTTCCGAGTTGCGATGCGATTTCCTTGTTCTTGTAGCCTTGCACGATCAAGGCGACGATGCGCAGCTCTTTGGCGGTGAGGCGATCGCGGACGCGCAGCCCGACCATATCGTTTTCAGTGAGCTCGCTGGGTACGGCGACATCCTGCACCCAGGTTTCCCCGCGCGCGACTTTGCGGACGCAATCGACCAGAGCGGGGCTGGTGACGTTGCGGTAGACGACGCCGTTCGCGCCGTTGCTCATGTAGCGCTGGGCGCTTTCGCCGGTGTCGGCGAGAACCACGACGCGCGTCTTATTCTTGATCGCACCCTGCACGACCGCGTTGAAATCGGACTGGAACCCTCCGGCCACGATGAGGACGGCGGCGCGGAACTTGTCCAGTGCCATAAACATCTGTTCGGGAGTCTGCGCCTGGGCAACGATGCGCATCTCGTCTTCGACCGCGAGGACTTTGGCGATTCCTGCGCGGAAAATTGCCTGATTATCGGCCAGGATTAACTTGAGCATCTCGACACCGCTCCGAGGTTAAGAGTTACGTACGAATTCGTACGAATCGATCACGCAGGCTACCCCACGGGTGCCGTCGGGATCGGTGCTGGACTCGTCGGTGCGGACAACCCGTCCGCGACACTGGATGACTACGTTTTCTTTGCCACCGGTCACTTCAGGGGGGAGCGTAATTTCAAATACTACGGGGGAACCCATTTCCAAGGAGGCATCGGCGCGAATATAGACGCCAGTCGCACTCAAGTTGCCGGTCATACCGCTGGCTTCGCCGGGTACGTTTTCCTTGTGGATCTTGATAGGTAGCTCTAACGGAAATCTTTTACCAGTCCGCGCTTCGGACAAAATCCCTCCTCCATATGCGGCCATGTTTGAAGGCACAGGCGCGCGCCACCACATTTCCTGAGGGAGCAGAATAGTCTGCCGTAGAGGCGTTATATCACGGATGATACCCCTTATAAAGCGAGATCACTTAGTAGTTAACGGTAGGAAGTAGGTTCCCCCCTTCCCGATTGGCAAAGCTTCCCTGGGAGGGAATGGGCCGTGGAACGGGCGGTTTGCCGATCCGGGATTCTCTTCTGTCAAAATAGCGTCTTGGTTCCGTGCACCCCTGGCCCCTAGTTAGACCCGCAAAGGAGAACGATCCATGCCCATCCCCGCTCGAGGAGTTCGGCGCCTTGCGCTTTTCGTAGTGCTTGCCACTCTTTCACTTAGCACCAGCCTGGCGCAGAACAGCCCAGCCCAGGCGCCGCTTGGAAAAACGTCTGGCCTGGCCGCGGTCGATAAGCCGAAAGAGGCGGCTGAGACGCGCCCAGGGCCGCCGCCAGAGACGCTGGTGCAGT
>QIAI01000066.1:0-599 GCA_003224995.1 Acidobacteriota bacterium | reverse complement strand
GGTCTCGCAGGGTGTGGTCCAGGTCCTGGTAACTGGTTACGGGCCGGTCGAGGAAAGCTCGCGGGCAGAGACGGCGCTCATCGCCCGGCAGCGCGCCATTGGGTCTGGAGTGGTAGTCGACCCGAGTGGATACGTCATGACCAATGCACACGTGGTGGAGGGTGCGCGGAGGATTCGCGTGGTGTTACCCGTTCCGTTGTCCGAGGGGGCCACTCTCGAGCCGGAAGGAAAGCGTCGGATTCTCGAAGCAAAGTTGGTCGGGATCCATACCGAATCAGATCTGGCGTTGTTGAAGGTCACGGCAAAAGAGTTGCCGTCTCTTCCTTTGGAAACGAGTACGCGAGTACGCCAGGGACAACTCGTGTTTGCCGTAGGCAGTCCGGAAGGATTGCAGAACACGATCACTATGGGCGTGGTGAGTTCGGTGGCGCGCCAGCCCGATCCGAACAAAGGCATGGTGTACATCCAGACGGATGCTCCTATCAATCCCGGGAACAGTGGTGGACCGCTCGTCGATATGAATGGACACGTGGTCGGAATCAATACGTTTATTTTGTCGGGCAGCGGGGGAAGCGAAGGCCTGGGCTTCGCGATTCCGG
>QIAI01000065.1 GCA_003224995.1 Acidobacteriota bacterium | reverse complement strand
TGAGATCGTCCTATTACCTTCCCGCAAAATGAAACACGATTTTCTGCCGGACGTAGCCCTCGGATGTGGGTTGAGCACGGGCATCCTCGCCCGCCTTCTGAGAGGCGGAAGCTATCCGGAGGCGGATTTCCCCTCGCGATCCAGTCCCTTTATTCCACTCCGCTCCTTCCACGCGAGTGAGCTGCCCTGCATTCCACAGTCCGAACTCGTAGGTGGAACCTGGAATTCCCGCAACTTCCATCTCCAGACGATCTTTTGAGGCGCTCCAGGATTGGGACAGCACACGCACTCCGCGACTCGCGGTGCCCAGAGGAGGCAACGCGGAAGTCACACTCAGAGCGAAATCGTTGCGCACCGCAATGTGCAATTTGTTGGACCCTTTCGCGACCGGGAAGCGCACCACGAGGTGTTGATCCATAGCACTCTTCAAAACCCGATTTTGCAACAGGTGCCCGTTCATCTCGACGGTCATCACCTCCGCCGCCGCGCTGATCGCCGGCGAGAACTCAAGCGTGCAGTCGCCCGAGCCGCTGCGCTCGGCATCAAGCGCAATTCCATCGTCGGTTCGTTGATAACGAAGGTCGAGCACGCATGCTCCTACATGGATGTTCCGGATCGCAAAGGAAGACCAGTCCGCCGGCACATGGGGCGCAAACGTCAGCAGATGAGCGTTGGCATCCACTGACAATCCAAACAGGCCGCGCAACAGCGGGCTGACCACCATCGCCGCCGACCAGATCTGGTGCGGAGAACTCGTGGATAAAGGCTGGTAATAGTCACCCGACAGAACCTCAGTCACATGTCCCAGTGAACCATCCACTGCCAGCAGGGCATTCGCCCGCAGATTCAGATACGCGGGCAAAGCGCGATGATACTGGTATTCGCCCACCGACGCCCATCCCGTGAACAACGGCCACACTGCTCCGTAGTGATACCCACCACCGCTATACTTGCGCGACTCTGCCGAAAGAATTCGCATGCCCCAGTCGGTCTCATGCTCAGGCCCGGCCAGTTCGGTGATCATGGGTTCGGCCTGGTCCTCGCGCAGCAGGTGGAACCACATCGGAACCGTGGCCAGCACACTGGGCTCATCTATCGGCTTGCCGAGTTGGTCTAATGCGAATGCGTAATGTTTCTTCTCAGCGATCCAGAAGGCTTGATTGAGTAACTGCTCCAGCCGCGAGGATTCCTGCGACAACTGCTGACTGATGTCGTCTTTGCCAACCAGGCGAGCCAGATTCGCAAGCGCCTTCAGGGCGGCCGCCGCAACTCCGCTCTGGTAGATTTCGCCGTTCACCGGCAGCAGGGGACCGCCCTCAACCCATCCATGGCCGATGCCGAAATTCTGCGGCATGCCTTGCGCATCATAGGTGGAATGCAAAAACTGGTAAGCCTTCCAGAGGGTGTCCCATTTCTCGCGTGCGAAACCGATGTCTCCGCTGGCGGTCACGAAATCGTTCATGCCAACTAAATAAAGAGGAGTAGCGTCCGCGGAAACGTACGGATAAGGATAATTCTTGAACCAATCCACCAGACTCGCGGTCTGCGCGATCTCATGCGGAATCTTGCCGTCATCTCGCTGAAATCTGCTCAGGAATTCCAGTGCGGTTCGCGTGGTAGCAAAGTCTCCATCCGCATTCAGCGCAAGCGACGTCCACATGGAGTCGCGTCCGAAGTACCAGGCAAACCCCGGGCGCTGACTCGTTCCCGAAGTCCGATAGCCAGCAATCAGACCTGTTCCCAGGAACGGATTGTTCACCAAGCCTTGCAACATGCTGATGCGCGACCAATCGTACGCCTGCTGCAATTGAGCGTCCGGAAGTTCGACGCTTACGGTTCTCGCGAGATATGAACGGTAGTATTCCGCCGACTCGCTCAAGAGATTGGCGTAGCTCGATGTCAATTGCCGGTAGGTGCTCTCCGCTTCCGCCGGTCCGTGCACTGAGCCAGCCAGCACCACGATGCGACTCTCGCGCCTCTGGGAGGTCGCACCCAGATCGAACGAATTTTCATAAGAAGCAGAATAGTTCGTCTGATACTCCAGGTGCTCGTTTGTCGCGGTCGGCGATCCGATCAGCGCCGCGTAGCGCTTCAGCTCTTCGCCAAACGAAAATGCCTGCAGCTTCGGATCCCATGCCGAGAATGTCGCCCCCAGCGCCGCGGGCCATTCCAACTGAAAATCGCGCTCGAACGAGACCTGCACATTCAGCGGCTTCTCACTCTCGATTTCCAGCAGCACCACCGCACCCGCTTCCTGCACCGGCACGAAGAAGGTTTCCCGCACGGTGAATGTGTCGCCCGTATAAATTACAGTTGCGGACTCCGGTCGGGCGATCACACTGCGTGCCAAGGCTTCGGCGGGAATCCTGTGGTCTTCGGCTTCGAACTGGAGGTGAAAGTTCCGCAAAATTTTCAGAGGATATACCCATGCCTCCATTCGCCCGGACTCATCGCCGAACAACCCCGCTCGCGTGCCCACGGCAGTCAAAAACTCCCAGGGCCGGCTGGTGCGGGATAACTCCAGCGGGCGCTGCTGCGCCCGAGCCAGGCCTGGCAAAGCTAGAAGCGCGCCGAATACCGTGAATGCGAAAAAATTCCAGAGGTAGCGAAAACGAGGCGATCTTTGCATCTGAATGAAGGAAGAACGGCGGCATCCTACGACTTCCCGGTGCCGCGCACAAACTTGCCAATCGCGCAGGAATCTCACTAAAGTAGGGGCGAATTCTAGCACGGCCTCGTCCCGGAAAGGTACCACGCTTTTGTCTTCATCCCGACGTTCGTTCCTCGGCTCCCTGAGCCGGTCCGCGCTAGTTCTGTCGCTTGAAAATGTGCTTGCGATCGCGCGCCCCAGCCGCCTGTTCGCGCGCGGTGCTTCCCCGAACCAGGACGCCCCGCCCAAGCCGGGAAGCGATCTGGGAGTCACGTTCGTCGAAATTGCAAAGCAGGGCGGCCTCAACGCCAAAACGATCTTTGGCGGAGAACACAAGAACAAATATCTTCTCGAGACCACCGGCTGCGGCGTCGCGTTCTACGATTACGACAACGATGGCTGGCTCGACATCTTCCTGGTCAACGGCTCCCGTCTCGAAGGTTTTCCCAAAGGGCAGGAACCCACTTCGCATCTCTTCAAGAACAATCGCGACGGCACTTTCACGGATGTCACCGCCAAGGCTGGAGTCGCCCACTCCGGCTGGGGACAAGGCGTCTGCATCGGCGATTACGACAACGACGGCTTCGAGGACCTCTTCGTCAGCTATTTCGGAAAAAACGTCCTCTACCATAACAACGGGGATGGCACTCTTACCGACGTCAGCGAAAAGGCAGGGGTGGCAGGCATCGGCAAGCGCTGGAACACGGGCTGCGCTTTCGTCGACTACGATCGCGACGGCAAGCTCGACCTCTTTGTCGCAAATTACATTGACCTCGACCTCGCCACCGCTCCCGTGCCGGAGTCTGGCCCCTGTCTCTACAAAGCAGTGATGGTCGCCTGCGGGCCCCCAGGTCTCAAGGGCGGCAAAAACATTCTCTACCACAACAACGGAGACGGCACTTTCACCGACGTTTCCGAGGGTGCCGGCATTTTCAGCGCAAACGGGACTTACGGTCTCGGAGTGCTCACCGCCGATTTCGATAACGACGGCTGGCCCGACATCTATGTCGCCAACGATTCCACGGCCAGCGCTCTCTACCAGAACAAGAAGAATGGNNNGCTCGAAGCTGGTTGCGCTTTAAGTCCGGACGGCAAGCCGCAAGCCGGCATGGGGGTTTCTGCAGCTGACTACGATCTCGATGGCAACCTCGATATCGTCAAAACCAATTTCGCCGGAGACACGCCCTCGCTCTACCACAACCAGGGCGGAGCCAACTTCGAAGACACGACTTTCACCGGAGGCCTCGGCATGCACACCCAGTATCTTGGCTGGGGCTGCGGTTTCTTCGACATGGATAACGACGGCTGGCCCGACATTCTCATCTGCAACGGCCACGTCTATCCTGAGGTCGAGCAACTCAAGACCGAGGCCGGCTATGCCCAGCGTAAGCTGCTGTACCGCAACCTGCGCAATGGCAGATTCGAAGACGTCTCCATGAATGCCGGCCCCGCCATCTCCGACCCTGTCGCCTCTCGCGGCTGTGCGTTTGGCGACTTCGACAATGATGGCGACCTCGACGTGGTTGTGAACACGGTGAACGGCTACCCGCAACTTATGCGCTGCGATTTGCACACGGGCAACAACTGGATCAAGATCCGCACGATCGGCACGAAATCCAATCGCAGCGGCATCGGAGCCCGTCTGAAATGCGTCACCAAAGTTGCCGGCGAGAGTAAGCCCCACGAGCAGATCGATGAAGTCCGCAGCGGCGGAGGCTACTTCTCACAAAATGATCTGCGGGTACACTTCGGGTTAGGCAAAGCGGAGAAGGTCGACCTGCTCGAAATCCGCTGGCCCAGCGGACAGGTTGATACCCTCAAAGACATCAAGCCCAATCAATTGATTTACGTAAAAGAGGGCGCCGGCATTCTTCGCACCACGCAATTCGAAAACACCAACCGCAACCAACCACGCTGACTCAGAAATTCTCCAGCATCCACACATTCGAATCGCCGTGCGCCTTCCAGATCGCGAGATGCTTCCCATCAGGAGAAGGGATCGCCCAACCCAGCGCCATTTCCTTTTCCGTAAAAAACGAGCGGACTCTCCCCGTGACCGCTACGTTGACTAACGTCTTCCCCCCGTTGTTGGCGTATCCCGTCGCCCAGAGGCTCTTCCTGTCCGCCGCCCAATCTAGGGTGCCAAAGCCGGCCCAGCCCGGAATCGGAATGATCTTTTGCTCCCCTTCTCCCATGGGTAAAAGCCGAATCGCGGGCTGCCCCTGGATTCCGTTTCGCTTCGACATCGCCAGCATTTGCCCATCCGGAGAAAGAGTCCAATTAAAGTCGTATGCGTTGGCGGAACTGATCTCGGCTTTCGGAATCTCCGCCCCCATCCCTTTTTCCGGATCGAAATAGAAGAATCTCTCGTGTCCCGGCTCAAAGCGGCTCAGCACACATACCGTCGACGGCAAGCGAGCGCATTGCTGATTGTTGATACCGATCGCTTCCAGGATCAACTGCGACGGTCCGCCCGCCAACGGAATCCGCATGAGACGAGAGTTGGTATTGACCGCCGCGCCGGTCGATGGCGTGATTAGATAAATGATGCTGTTCCCATCGGGGCTTAACCGCGGAACCACCGCCTCGTCGCGGCCGCGCACCAACATCTCCGGCTCGGCATCGTGCAACCCTTGCCGAAACACACCAAAGGTTCCGTTGCGATCAGAAGTTAAGATGACGGCCTTGCTATCCGGCGTCCATGAATAGGGATAGTCCGCGCGCTCATCAAGCGTCAGGCGTCGCGGCGCACTCAGCCTTGTCCCATTCGCCTCGATATCGAGCACGTACACGTCCGGCTCAAACGCCTGCCGGAAGAACGCCAGCCGCTTCCCCTCGCCGGTCACGCTGATCGCGCCGGCTTCCCCCGTCCCGCGAGTTAGCCGGGTCGCGACCCCCATCGCTCTCCCTTCTGCGTCCACGCGCTGCGCCCAAAGGTTGGTGTCGTTCTGGCTGGGGACCGCCTCTGCCAGTGAATAGATCATCCGATTATCCGGCGTCCACGCAATCATCGGACCCAATCCCATCGTGGCGAGCAGAACGTGGGCCTCTCTCGTCGTGAGGTTCAGAACTTCCAGCTGGCAGCGGATAAACGGCATCACCGACGCGAATTTCCTCCGCATGTAAGCCAGATGCTTCCCGTCTGGGGACCACACTGGCGGGCCAAACACATCTCCATCGCCGGCAATAAGTTTGTGCGGACCTTCCCCATCCGATCGCGCCAGCCAGATCTCTCGATCCAGATTGACATCCTTGAACTGAAGCGCCGATGCCAGATATGCAATGTTCTTCCCCTCGGGCGACACCGCGGGCCACGCCCCGTCGCCCACCAGCTTCCGCGGAGTCCCGCCGAGCAACGAGATCTCCCAGATGCTCTCTGGTTGTCGCGGACCTTCTGCCCAAGTCGCCAGAAGATGCGTTCCGTCCGGAAACCAGCTGCGCGGTTTCGCATTGAAGACGCTGGGCAAAGACAGGGAGTGCGTCTCCCCGGTATCTACCTGCCGCAGGTAGAAGCCGCTGGGATCCGTGAAAGCCAGGTACCTGCCGTCAGGAGAGATGACTCCGTCCGTGACCGGCAACTCGGGCGCATTTGCGGTAAGCCGCCGCTCGCTGAGATTGGTCCCGCGGGACCCCGCCG
>QIAI01000064.1:1117-7645 GCA_003224995.1 Acidobacteriota bacterium | reverse complement strand
CCATCGGCCGCTTCCTTGGGGCAACAAGCCATTAACGTAAAAGACGCGCGTTTTCCGACCGCCTTGACATACCCGCACTTGGAGGTCAGAATTTTCTCGGGTCCAGTCGCCCGTTTCGACACTGAACAGGGGTAAACATGCCTACTTCGCTTCTCCGCCGTCTTTCCGTCCTCGCTTTGGCCGTGGCCATCACAGCTCCGGCGGCACTTGCGAAGAACAGTTCCGAGATCACCCAGTTTGGCCACGACATCCGGATCGCGGAGGACCAGCAGGCGGATACGGTGACCTGTTTTGGGTGTTCCGTCTATGTGCGAGGCCAGGTGGCCGGCGAAATCACCACTTTCTATGGAAATGTCGTGATTGAGGGAAACGCGAACGTCGCCGGCGAAGTCACGACTTTCCTGGGGGACGTGCGCATGGACGACGGAACTCAGGTGGCGGGTGAAGTTACCGTCATGGGAGGACGGCTTCGCCATCCCCCTTCGTCGAAGATCGCAGGCGACGTGACGGTGTTCGAGAGTAGGGGCTTGGTCTATGTGATGTTGCTGAGCCCGTTCCTGGTGCTAGCTGGAATCATTGCTCTCATTGTGTGGCTGGTGCGCCGACGTCGGCCGCGCCAGGTATACGCGCGCGCTGCGTGACCGCTGAACTATCCATTGCGGCTTGCTTCTCCGGCTAACTCCGAAATTGCACTGACGATCGAGTGGCCTCTTGCCTCCCAACCGCGAAACGCCCGCATGACACCCGTTCGGAAGCCGGGTGCGACGATCAATCGGCTTCGCGGTGGCCGAAGTACTTCCTCACTCCAATGACGTTGTAGCGGCCCCAAGGTCCGTTCAAGCCCAGGTCCGCCGGTCCGAGATACCGATCGCGTGCGCCGAATCGTTGAAACAGGAAGTGCTGGGTCACGCGCATCTCAAAACCGCGCCCGATTTCAATTCCTGCACCCCACGAGCGTTCCCAGCCAATCGCGTCCGGCGACCAGGTATAGAGCGTGTGCGGGATGTTCTTGCCAAACACAAACGTGGGCGCTCCGAAGAAGAACAGGCGTCGCAGCTGGGTCCGGGCGAACGGCCGCACTTCCACGTATCCGGAAAGCAGATAACGTGCAAAGGCATTGCAAGGGGCATTCCTGCCTCCGAAATCGCCCGCATTGGCCGCGCACAAGTTCGGATCAGGCTCGTTGTGCGGCGGAGCCACGTCAAACTGGCTGTAGCCCCAGATAAAGTTTCTCGGAAAGAACAGACGCCCGCCGTCGACCGCGGCTGTAGGTTTCTGCTGGGCTGTCGCCGTGAGTGCCGCTGCAAAAAAGATAAGTATCGCAATTGCGTGCTTCATGAATTCTCCCTGGAATTTCAGCCAACAGCCCACAAATCTGAGTGAGCATGCGATCTCTCAGGCTTGCGGCTGCGCTTCTGGAAAGCGCGTCATTGTAACTTGAAAGTCTTAAGCACCACAGCCGGCCCGGAAAAAAGCTGCCGCGGAGTTTTGTCCCATGAGAAACTCGTGCGGGCGCACTTGAGAAGAAGAACTGGATCGAGCAGCGTCAGCGGCCTGGTTTACAGGCTTAAGGCTTGCGAGCTCTGCACGGGATGGGCGCCAATCTCCGTGAGCGCTAACTTAAGTCAGTTCGGCTCGGAAGGTGAACTCTCGGCAGTCACTTCGGTATCCGATTATTCTGAAGCTGTTCGCAGCCAGCTAAACTGCTATTCTGAATGCCGGCGCTCAACGGGACAAAGAATTGATGGAGGCTCCCGTCCGTCACTGGGTTCTGTCCTCTGCCCGCTCGGAATCGTGGTTACGCTCGGTACTCACGGTGCAGAATGAAGACGATCATCGTACTCGCTCGGGCGTTGCAGCTCTCGGCCGTAGCTGTCGCTCAAACAGTTTCACCTTCCGCGCCTCCGGCTGCTCCTCAAATCGCCGATGTGCGCAGCGGAGAACTCCACCTGAAGGGGTATTTCTGGAAACCCGCCGGTCCAGGCCCGTTCCCAGCTATCTTGTTTAATCATGGCTCTGGCGCGGACGACCCGCAACATACGGCTGGTCGGACGATGGCCCAGGCCGCTTCCGATCTTGCTCCGATCTTTCTCAAACACGGTTACGCCTTCTTTTATCTTTGCCGTCGGGGCCAGGGCCTTTCCGCCGACCAAGGCCCTTCCATGCAAGACCTTCTGAAACAAGCGGAAGGGAAGGGCGCTGACGCGCGAAAACAGTTGCACTACCAGCTCGTCACGGGCAGCCAGCTCAATGACGCTCTCGCAGGGTTAACGTTCTTGAAGGGCACGCCAGATGTAGATCCCAAACGTATCGCCATCGTCGGCCATTCGTTTGGCGGGATGCTGACGCTGCTTTCTGGCGATCACGATAGCAACATTCGCGCTGAGGTAGCCTTTGCCGCGGGCGCCAACTCCTGGCGAGGATCGCAAGAATTGCGAGACCGCACCCTGGCGGCGGTCGGGAAAACGGTAGCGCCTGTCATGCTTGTGTATGCGGCCAATGACTACGACACGAAACCTGGAAAGGACATCAGTGCGGAATTCGACCGGCTCCACAAATCCCATTTGCTCAAAATCTATCCCGCAATCGGAAAGACCTCAAATGATGGGCACAATCTGATCTATTTTGGCACCTTCCAATGGGAACTGGATGTTTTTCAGTTTTTGGACGACAACGTCAAACATTGATTCTAACCAGCTGAACGACCCGTTAGAGCCGCTTGTAGAACCCACGCTTTGGTGCGCAGCCGTTTGTCCAAATGACGGGCTACTCGGAAGGAACTCTTGAGTTAGCGCTTATGGGGCGCCATATTTGACGTGGGAGAGCTGCTGGACGACCGTCCGCAATGCAGCATCGGCTTGTGGATTGAGAACGCGGGCTTGGCCGGAGAAGGTCTGTCCAGCCACCCGAACTTGAACTTCGGGGTTTGCACGCAGATTCCGGAGCCAGTGCGAAGTCTCGTACTCGGCAATGATGTAAAAGAGCCCTTCGCGCTCGGTGAACCAGATTTCAATTTCACGCGGACGCCCGCTCTTGCGTCCCCGTGTAGTGAGATAGAGATATTGTTCCTGCGCCAGCTCAGTCACGATGGGAGCAGAATCACTGGCCTTTTAGCTTCAACTTATCCTTGTTTTCTTCAAGGAATGCACGAAGATTCTCGGAGGCATCGAGCAGGCGCGTCCATTGCTCGTAGTAAAGCGTTACTGGGAAGCGGCCGAGACCGTAAACGCTGACCCCGCCCTTTTCCGAAACCCGGAACTCCATCGCGCCGCTGCGCTTTTTAGTTTCCACCTGCTTTTCAAGATCCTGGAGACGGGCTTTCAGTTCTTCGTAAGTCGGTTCTGCCATAGAAACCTCGAATGATGACGTTCTGCCCATCATAGTGGGAGCGGCAGTCCGGCGTCGAGTCCATCGGAACGCACGAAGGGCTCAGAAGTAGCGTCCCAGCTGAAAGTAGAACCGGTGATGACCGCGATCGCCGACGCTGCCGCCAAATACCACGGGACCGATGAAGGACTGCACCAGCACCGCCGCGTTGAAATCGTTTGGCAAGCGTGAATTTGTGCTGTTCAGGGCGCCATAAGCTTTGCCGATTTCGTAATTGGTGATCAGGTACACATTCTCGCCCAGCAAGGGCGCCAGTTCCTTAAGCCGGCGAATGTAGCCGGGTTGAAACAGGAAGTACTGGTTGGAAAGAAGTTCGTTGGTGCCGTAAGCGGCGAGGCGTTGCGGGCCGCCCAGTCCGAACATGGGGATTCCAGTATTGCGATATCCCATGGTGGAACCGCCGGAAGCGATCATGAAAATGGAGTTGGTCTTGAGAATGCGATGAAAGATTCCCGCGCGCAGCTCCGCCAGCGGGAAGTGGTCGGTGGCCGAGGGGTTGGAGTCATAAAACTCCAGGCGAGATTGCAGCAGATAACCCTGGCGCGGCAGGGTGGCGTCATCGGTGTGATCGATGATGTAGCGCAACCGGGAGAATCCTTGGCGGCCACTGACGTTGTTGATCAATGTGGGAGTGCCGATGCTGCGGGTCAACGAAAGATGTCCCGTCTGGTAACCGAATCGAAGCTCGGAAAAACGGTTGAAAGCAACTCCCAGGTCGAGGCCTCCGCCCGCATCGTGCTGGCGAAAAGTGGCAACACGATTGTCATTGAAGTACAGGTCGAGCGGCTTGGAACTGGCGAACAGCCGCGGCGCGGCAAAGAAGTGGCTGAACCAATTCAGAGGATGGTAGTACTCGGAGGCAGCGCCGTAAGTAGAGCCAATGATGAAGTCGTTCCGAACCTCGGAGCCGAATCCACCGACATCGTGGAAGGTGAGGCGGGCGCCCAGGGAAAAACGCACATCGGTGTAGTCGGAACCATCGATGACGAAAAGCGGGTTAACGGTAGGCGGTGCGTAATCTTTTTCGTCGGTGCGAATCAGCAGTCCGTCCTTGCCGTCTTTGCGAGTGAGTTGGAAACCGGCCCGGGAAAAGCGGCCCAGGCCCGTGATGTCGGTGAGGTCTTGATCGAGGCGGTTGAAGTCGATCGGCTTGCCGATATTGTCAGAAAGCGTCCTCTGGATTCCTTGCGCGATCACTCGCTCGGTGCCCGTAACTTCGACGAATGAGGGAATGGGAAGGGATCGCCGCCGCGCCTGTCGCTGTTCGACGTATTGCTTCCAATCCGCATCGTTCAAGGCGAAGCGCTCGAGGACCCGGCGGCGCTCCTCGGCGCCGGCAAACCCGGTCTGAACGATTTCCTGTGCGGCTTGGTACTGGATCATGCTGAACTTTCCCGTGTGTACCGGGACGAGAACGTCGGCTTTCTGCATGCTCTCGTATTCATTCGAGGAGATGATGACTCCCACCGAACGCTGCAGGACGCTGAATACGGAAAGACCTTCATCGGGATGAAGCGGCGGGACCTCGAGGTGAACCGCGATCACGATGTCGGCGCCCATGGCGCGAGCCACGTCAACCGGAAGATTGTTGATGATGCCGCCATCAACGTAGACATGATCATCGCGGCGGACTGGGCTAAAGATGGCGGGCAGTGACATGGTCGCGCGCAGTGCTTCGGAAAGCGGGCCATCGTGAAATACCACCGCTTTGCCGCTGACCAGGTCTGTGGCGACGCATCGGAATGGAGTGGGCAGATCGTCAAACGTACGAACGTTGGAGTATGGCAACGCGATTCGGTCCAGAATGAGCCCGACCTGTTGTCCGGAGTTAAAGCCGCTGGGAAAATTAATGCCACGCTTCAAGCCGAACTCGAGGTCGTTTGGGTAGTCGCGTTTGTCTTCTTTACGGCGAAAAGAACGTGCCTGGTAGGGGAGTTCGTTGCGCAGCGAACGATTCCAGTTCACATTCTTCAGAAATGAATTGATTTCTTCTCCCGACATGCCGGTGGCATACAGCCCGCCCACCAGGCCTCCCATGCTGGTGCCCGCAACGTAGTCGACCGGAATGTGATGTTCCTCAAACCATCGCAACACCCCAACGTGCGCCAGGCCGAGAGCGCCTCCACCCTCGAGCACCAAGCCAATGCTCGCGCGTTTTGCCGGACTTTCGCCGGTCGGCGGAGTTCGCGGTGCGGGCTGCGGCTCCTGCCCCAAGCTTGCCAGCGAACAACACAAGACGATCAGCAACGTAGAAAAAAAAGACAAAAACCTCATACGGTCTCCAGGAAATCAGGAAACTGAGTCAGGAATTGATTCATTTCCTTGCAATGATACGAGGCAATGATACGAGCGAAACAGGCACAGGCCGGCCTGCCGCTGGCCCATGCCATCTACTTTTTCTCAATGTGCCTGGGCGATGCCTTGGTAAGAATTGCCAGAAGCCGCCGAGCGGCTGGCGGGGTCGCTACCTTTCCCTCGCGAACGATCTCCTTGGCTTTGAGTTCCCTGCCGTAGATGGCTTTGTTGGCCCCGTCGTCGGCTCGAAGGGTGGAACCGGCAAGTGAGATGCCCGCGAACAGGCCCTTGGCCCGCGAGTAGGACAGGATCTCGGCTTTGAGAACGACATCGGTTTCGGCGGAAGCATTGCGGCCGACTGGGCCGGCAACGGCGGAGGCATCCGCGCCCAGCTTAACCTTACTGCTCATCACCGAATTGGCGCCGCTCTCGTTCATGATGAGGAGAACGAAGTCAGTGGCTTGGGCGCCGATCTGGAAACCAAAGCTTCCGCCTTCGAGCGCGAACATGGCGGGCGCGCTCCAGGGTCCGCCGAATTCTTTTCCGCTACGACAGGTGATCACGCCGCGTCCATAACTGCCGCCCACGATGAAGGCGGCCTTCTTCACAGACGGGTAAACCACCACGCACACCGCTTTGTTGAGCAGATCTTTGGGAATGCCTTCGGGCATGCCGAGAATTTCCTTAAGCACTATGGCGGATTCATTGAGGCGATCGACTTCCTTCTTGTCTTTCTCTTTGTCTTCAGCGAACGCTGGAAGTGCCATCACAATCGCGAGAGCGGCGACGCAGAATCTCTTGTTCATACATGCTCCGATTTCAGGATTTGTCTGGACCGAGGCTGCA
>QIAI01000064.1:0-1099 GCA_003224995.1 Acidobacteriota bacterium | reverse complement strand
GAGAATCTTAATTGGTTCGCCGAGGCAAGAACAACTGCAATGAAGGGGTCAGCTGGAGCGCGAAGCAAAGATTTACCCACAGTGCATGCTACGAACGGCCGCGGAGCTCGCGGAGAAGAGCCTTCAACGCAGAGATCTCGAAGACATCACGCCCCTTCAGAAGCTGAAGGCGGCCTGCAATTCGATTTTGCGACTGGCGGCAGAACTTGAGAATGGGCCCTTGGCGAGATCGATGGAGCGGCCGAAGTTCGGAGAATTCAGATTTCCAATCGGCGAGGCCAGATTCTCATAGTTCAGAACATTTCGGGCATTTACGCTGAGAGTCAGGTTATAACGACGATTGGTGGTCCCCGGACCAAAAATGGCACCCATTCCGGCGCCGGGTCCGCGGCCAAAACCGCCGCCTCCATGGCCATGCCCGCCGCCTCCCGGACCGCCGCCTTGCGTTGCACCCGCAGGACCGTTCGCAGGTCCCGCTTCCCTGCCAAACCCAAACGTCTTACTAAGCCGCAAATTCAAAGTAAATTGCGTCGGCCCCGTCAGGTAATTGATCGGCACGCGTGGGTCGGTGGGAGCGGGAGTCTTGTTGTAACACAAGGGGTCGGTGGGTTGGGAGCACTCTCCCGAGAAGGATGGACGATCGTTGTATAGCGAATCACCGTTTAAATCCTGCCCGACGGTGACGTTATAGGGCACCCCGGATGTGGCAATCAGGAAAGGGCTCAGGCGGAAGCCGTAAGGCCCCGAGATGGATCCTCCGAAGAACACACGGTGACGAATGTCGTAGGTGGTGCGCCCGTAATCCTGATCGAGGTTGTACTGGTTCGAGGGAAACCCTCCGGACGTGTTGGCCTTTACGTAGTTCAGCGTGTAGAAGCCGTAGAGCGTCAGCTTGCCGCCCGCGCGGATGTTGCTGCTGACGATCATCTGGTTCTGTCGCAAGATGCCCTCGGAGGTGTACTGGTAAATGTTCTCGATGGTGCCGAACGGGCGCAGGGTCGGATCATTGGGATCTGTCGCTGGCGGAATCGGAGCATTGATGTTGCGGGTCAGCAACTGGTTGAAACCGCGCGAATTCAGATAGGAGACGGAAACATTG
>QIAI01000063.1 GCA_003224995.1 Acidobacteriota bacterium | reverse complement strand
TGCACGACGCGAACTTTGTCTTCGGATAGTGCGCACAGCTGTCTTAGCGCCCTATGCACGTAATATGGGCACTGCAGCGAACCCCACAGCGTTATGCCTTGCTCCGGATCGAAGCTGGCAATCACCCCGTTGTTTTCGATATACAACTGTTCTTGCGCTCCGGTCGTGTATTCGCCTTCGACGACGTAATCGGCCTTCGCCCAGACGCTGTCGAGATCTCCCTTCTCGACCAGGTACGTCTTGAAAATGTTGTTTTTTCCGCAGATGATTTCGGCGCAGCTCTCGCTCTCTTCGATCGTGAATATCGCCGGCAAGGGATCGTACTCAACCGAAACTGCGGCTACCGCTTTCGGAAGGAGATGGCGGTTCCCGTGCGCCAGCAAAAGGATCGGTTCCTCGGGATGGTTGACGACTCCGTCCGCCAGGCAGGGCTGGTCGTCCACGATTAATGCGACGCAATTCTGCCCCGGAATATCCTTCGCGGAAACGATCACAAACTCATCCCATGGGATGCCCGCACCAAAGGTGATGTTGGTGATCTTCCCGCGTGGAATACGGCTGCGCACGGTCGCACCGTATAACATTCCGGGCAGCGACAGGTCGTCGATGTACTTTGCCTGGCCGGTGACCTTGTCCCGCCCTTCCTTGCGCGGAACCGCCGTTCCGACGATGCGATCCGTTTGCATGCTCATTTCATTCTGTACGAAATTGGCTTGGAACGCCTAGTCACTTGCGGAACTCCCGGCCGGAAGCTTCTCCCGGGAATTTTTCTTCCGCAAACACGCGCGTGCCCCGCAAGTATGTTTCCTTCACCACTCCGCGCAATTTTTCACCCATGTAAGGGGATACTGGATGACGATGATGCAGCCGATCCGCGGTCACCGTAAATTCGGTGTCGGCATCAAACACGACGAAGTCCGCATCATAGCCCGCAGCAATCTTCCCCTTGTGCGGGTCGCAGCCGGCCAATCGAGCCGGTTCTCGGGCCATCCACCGCGCGATATCCATCAGTGTAAAGCCTCGCTGCTGCGCCTCCGTCCACATACACAGCAGCGCCAACGAGAGACTCGCGATGCCACCCCACGCACTGCTGAAGCTTCCCTCCTCCAGACACTTCATCATTGGCGGACAGGGCGAATGATCCGTTACCACGAGATCAATCACGCCGTCCTTCAATCCCTGCCAAAGCTGCTCACGATTGGCGCGTTCGCGGATCGGGGGCGCACACTTGCACAGAGTCGCTCCGTCCGCAATCTTCTCCGCCTCCAAGTGCAAATAATGAGGACAGGTTTCGACGCTCACCGGCAGGCCCGCTGCGCGTGCCGCTCGCAAGTCTTCGAGCGCCGAGGCGCTTGCAAGATGCACGATGTGCAGTCGAAATCCGTACTGACTGCACATCGAAAGCATAAGCCGTATGGCTGCCAATTCAGCTTCGTTCGGGCGGGATTGCAGATAGGTCGAATACCGGCGCCAGTCCGCGCCGCCCAGGCGCTCCCTCGCTGCGTCCAGCGGACCGGGAAGTTCGGCGTGAACCAGCAGTGGAAGTCCGGTGCGCGCAACATGCGGCAATGCTTTCCTTAAATCCTCTTCGCGAACCATGCTGAATTCATCAATTCCGGGATGCACGAGGAAGCACTTGAATCCCTTCACACCGGCGCCCGCGAGCGCTTCAATTTCTCGCGGATTGTCAGGAACCACTCCGCCCCAGGTCGCCCAATCAACTCGGCATTGCCCCTGCGCCGCTTGGCGCTTGGCTTGGAGCGCCTCCACATTGGTGGTTGCCGGAACACAGTTCAATGGCATATCCACCAGCATCGTGTAGCCACCGGCTGCCGCGGCGCGCGTCGCCGTGTGAAATCCTTCCCAGTCGGTTCGTCCGGGTTCATTGATGTGGACGTGCGAATCCAGCAGTCCCGGCAGCAACGCGTGATCACCGAACTCCCGTTTCACCGCGTTCATCGGCACGTTCTCCGGTTCCACGACAGCGCGGATCCGTTCCCCGTCCACCAACACCGCTGCGGGGCGGAGGCCCTCCGGTGTCACCACCCGGCGCGAGAGAAAAGCCTGCAACTCCAATCTGCGCTCCTAAAAGCTCGAACTCCGAGGCAAAAGCCTATCCGGAAGCGCCGCGCTTTTCAATCGCAGGAGATCTGTTCAAGGTGCCCTCAAGAACATTCACGGATTCACTGTTCCGGCTTATACTTTTTTCTAACGAGCGGCTGCGAACGGGTCCATGTTGACGGACTGCGTGCGAATTCGTGGTTGCTGGCGCCCAGCACACGGTTAACGGTTACGCAGTAATCGAGCCAACACATGGTTGATCCTTTCATGGCCCGCGCCATTCAGCTATCCATCCAGAACGTTCTGTCCGGCCGGGGTGGTCCGTTTGGCGCGGTCATCGTGCAGGGTGGCAACATCGTCGCCGAAGGCGTGAATTGCGTGACCGCGACCAATGACCCCACCGCACATGCCGAAGTGGTCGCCATTCGGGAGGCCTGCCGCAAACTGGGATCTTTCGAATTGAAAGACTGTGAACTCTACGCCTCGTGCGAACCCTGCCCCATGTGTCTGGGTGCAATCTACTGGGCGCGCCTGGCTCGCATCTATTTCGGGAACTCCGCGGGCGACGCATCCAAGATCGGATTCGATGACTCTGCCATTTATCGCGAATGTGCGCGGTCCCACGACGAGCGATCGATTCCCATGGTCCAGATGATGCGTGAACAGGCGTTGGCTGCTTTCCGTGCCTGGAACGAGAAGAGGGATAAGATTCCATACTAGTCACTTCGGGCATCTAGGCAGCGCGCTTCGTAAGGATTCTCGACCTAAATCACTAATGCTACTTGGAACTGACGTCTGGAGGAGGAAGTTGTCGGTGGCAGTCCGTTCATTCAGCATCGCCCGACGGATCGGAATAGCCCTCTGCTGAAAACGAGCGTTCCGGCAATCGTCCTCCCGCAGAGATCCATGCCCCCCAAGGATGAACATAAGGCCGAGCACTGCGGCCAGGCCGGGACGTTCGCCTCGGATTGCACCCGAGCCCAACCGCAATGACTTCATGTTCGGCGGCTGAAACGAGGGGCAGGGTGCATGGTCGCTCGAATTCGGTGCGGTTGTGGTAACGTGACCCGAGTCCGAAACCATTGTGCAGGACGTGGACTTCAGCGCGAATACGAGAGGGTCTCGATCGAAATCACGGACACAACTTCTTTCGCACAGGGCGAGAGGGTCGCCAGCGGTATCGTCAGACCGGGATGGCTCAGGCGAATCGACGCTGGGCTGCTGATGATTCTGGGCTTGCCCTGGCTGATTCTTCGGTTCGACAGCACCTGGCTGTTCGGTTATGCCGCTACACCTTCCGGCTTCATTGATCCCTGGGTTTATTTCGGCTTCTTTCTCGATCTCACGCAGCACATTCGAACGTTTAAGGGAGCTTATTTCACCACGCGCCTCACATGGACCGTGCCCGGTGCGATTGTCTATCACTTGTTTTCCCCGATCATAGGCACTTACGTACTGCATCTTGCGGTTTTCTATGCGGCGAGCATTTCTCTTTATCTCATTCTGAAGATCACCGTCAGTCAACGTGCTGCGGTGCTGGCCACCTTGCTGATGGCCTTCCACTCGTATTTCTTATGGAGCGTCGGCTGGTCTTACGTCGATGGAGCGGGGGATGCCTACCTGCTGATGACAATCTGCGCTCTTACGTTTGCGTCGAGGTCGGTGAATGCCAAGAGGTGGCTACTCGCAGCGGGTGCGTTCGCAGCGCTTACGGTTTATTGCCAGCTCTTCCTGATCGTGTTTTGTCCCGTCGTGTTGGGCTACTACCATTTTGCGAGCCGGCAATCCGGAAGTGTTCGAACCGCCCGGCCCTGGAAGCCCTTCGTCTGGGGATTTGCCGCCATCACTATAATATTCGGCGCCTTCAACATGGCGGTGAACGGACGGTTTCTCTTCTTCATCAACTCACTGGGAACGGCCGCCAAGCTGGTGGTGAATCACAATCCGTATCGGGATTCGACGTACGGCTGGTTGTCGCAGGCTAGCTGGCTGGTTTTGCCTTCGATTGCGTTCATTGGCGCCTGCCTGTGCCTGGCATGGAATAAGGGTCGGAAATCGGCGCCAAATCTCGAATTCCTGCTCTTCTGGCAACGGTTTTATGTTCTGAGCTTCGCGACCATGGTGTTCTGGCAACTCATCGGGCAGCCCGTGCTGCAGCTTTCCACCTACACCAGCTATCTTCTTCCCGGCGCCTTTCTCGCGCTCGGCGCGCAGTTGGCCATCGTAACCGATTGGATGAAACGGGCACAGTTCTTGCTGCTTTGTGCCTGTGTTGCGTTCCTATCACTGACGGAGTTTGCCTTGCCGCCCGGATGGGTGGTCTCGACAATGTTGCAGCAACATTCGAGACTCTTTCCCTTTGTATTTGGCGTACTGGGCCTGTTGCTGCTCAACAAGCAGGTTCGATATACGCGCGTGCTCAGCGTACTACTCCTGTGCGGCGGGGTGGTCACGCTGAATGCAACCACCGGGCCACGGGCGTGGAGCAAGGTGGGCAGCCTGGAAGATCCGGCTTACCAAAAATCCGCGCTTCTGGCGGTTGCCGACAGTGTACGGATGGTGCAGGACCTCGATGCCCGGGGAAACCTCTATTTCTGGTACGACGGGGAAAGTAGACTGGGACGGCTCTATCGGTCGGTCGCGTCCACCTATCTTTGGTCATACCGGCTGCAGAGTGAAAGCTTTCCGGCTTTAGGAGCAAAGCTGCCGCCTGTAAACCGACGCATTCTGATCCTGTCGGAAAATGGAAAAGCGGCATTGCCGCTGGCCCAAGGCGCGCTCGCAAAGGAAGGACTCGAGGCTACGGTTCTTTCGAGGTGCGCGATTGAACGAGGTCCCTTCCGTTGGGATGTGATAGAAATCCAGGTCACCGCAAACACGGGTGCGCAACAATCATCTTTGGGAAACCTTCTGAACTGAGGGGAGCAGACGCAAAGGGATGGACTGGCAGGCACTCATTTTGACTCTAAAACTGGATCTTGCGGTATGCGTTCTATTGATCCTGATCGGCATGCCCTTGGCCTTCTGGCTGGCCTTCTCCAAGTGGCGCTGGAAATTTCTGCTCGAGGCAATCATTGCGTTGCCTTTGGTATTGCCGCCGACTGTTCTTGGATTCTACTTATTACTGGCGATGAGCCCCCGGAGTCCGCTGGGGAGAGTTTACGGCTGGGCCTGGGGACGCGGCCTACCCTTCACCTTTGAAGGGCTGGTGCTGGCGTCCATCATTTACAGTCTGCCATTCATGGTGCAGCCCATTTCCGCGGCCTTCGGGTCCGTCGATCCCAAACTGCTTTCGGCATCTGCGGTACTTGGCGCCTCCAGACTGCGTACGTTCTTGCGAGTCATCCTTCCTCTATCGGTGACCGGAATCGTAACGGGAGTGGTCCTCACCTTCGCCCACACACTGGGAGAGTTTGGTGTCGTGCTGATGGTGGGAGGAAATATCCCCGGGGTGACGCGCACCGTGTCGATTTCCATTTATGACAATGTTCAGGCGCTCGACTACGCGAAAGCAGGCAATACTTCTCTCCTGCTGGTGATTGCGTCGCTTGTGATTCTTTCCCTGGTTTACGCAGTCAACCGTTCGGGGTCGCTTTTGTGGCCCGGGCAGAGGCATTGAACGTATCGCACCCATGAATTTCGTATCCTCTGTTAACCTTGTTTTCGTTATGGGTATCGAATTCATTTCAACAGCGGAGAGCTGCAGATGAAGTGTCGAATCCTGGGTCGCACCGGCTTTGAGGTCAGTGACATTGCACATGGACTGTGGGGCATGAGTGGCTGGAGTGAATCGGACGACCAACAATCACGGCAAGCGATTCAACTCGCAATTGACCTGGGATGCAATTTCTTCGATACCGCGTGGGCTTATGGCAACGGCAAAAGCGATGAGTTGCTCGGCGAGGCGATGAGCAACAACTCAGCGAAGCGGATTTACGCGGCCTCCAAGATCCCGCCCA
>QIAI01000062.1 GCA_003224995.1 Acidobacteriota bacterium | reverse complement strand
AGCGCAACGGCGATCGTCCGGGCTATCGGAGGTCTGATGATCTTAGAAACGTTTCATCAGACCTCGACAATCGGTCTGCGATCATCTCTTCGTGCCTCTCTTGCTACGGCGCTGCTCAGCATAACGCTCCATGCGGCGGCGGGGCAATCTCCTTCGGCGCCCGATAAATTTGAGCAAAACGCGGCGCCACCAACTGCCACGGCTCCTTCTGCCGATGCCCCAGCGACGAAACCCATCCCGCTCACGCCCTGGCAAGTTCTCACCGCCGGCGCTTCCACCCACAATTCTCAGCATCGCGCGGAAGCCGTAGCCGCTCTCGGGACCATTGGACCCAATCGCCGCGTAGTCACCCTCATCGAGAAAGCGCTCGAAGACAAGGATTCTTCCATTCGACAACTAGCCGCGCGAACCCTCGGCGAAATCCAGGCCCGCTCCGCCATTCCCAAATTACGCAAGGCACTCTCCGATGACTCGCCCGAGGTCTGCTTCGCAGCCGCCAAATCGCTTTGGAGCATGGGGGACCGCAGTGGCCGTGACGTCTTCATCCAGATCCTCTCCGGCGAAAGATCTTCTTCTGAAGGCTTGGTGAAAGGCGGTTTGGAGTCCACGAAAAAGCAATTCCAGGATCCCAAAAAGCTCGCCTTCATTGGTGCCAAAGAAGCCGCCAGTTCGCTGTTTGGACCAGCCGGCTGGGGCATTAAAGTGATGGAAGAAATCAGTCACGACCGTTCCTCCTCGGCTCGCGCCATGTCGGCTATTCTGCTCGGCGGCGATGCCACCCTTGACGCCTTGCACGAATTGCAGGATGCTCTTACCGACAAGAATTGGATCGTCCGCGCTGCCGCTGCACAAGCCTTGGGTGCCAGCCGGCATCGCGATCAAGTCCAGTTTTTGCGTCCCTTGCTGGACGATGATAAGCCCGCCGTACGCTACATGGCGGCGGCTTCGATTCTCCGTCTCTCGAGTGGTGAAGTGCGAACACGCGGCGAGAAAGCAACCGCTTTGAAATTAGATGCTCGGCCTGCACTCGGACCCAAGGGCCCCCGTACATCGGAATAACGCGCCATTACATCTCAGGTCTGACTATGGAGGAGCGCATGAGACTCCGCATCATTTCCCTTACCCTTGCCACCCTGCTGGCAGGTTATGTTTCTTTTGCCCGGCAAAACCCTCCTTCCGACCGTGCCGTGCAACGCATTCAGAAGGAAGTGCGCCATGAACTGCTGATGCTGCCCTACTTGGGCGTGTTCGACAATCTCGGCTACAAGGTCGATGGCTACAACGTCACCTTGGTCGGACAGGTCACGCGTCCAACTTTGAAAAGCGACGCAGAAAATGTGGTCAAGAAAATAGAAGGCGTCGAGAAAGTCGATAACCAGATCGAGGTCCTTCCACCGTCGCCCATGGACGATCAACTCCGCCGCCGCCTCTATCGCGAGATCTACGGCTATCCCAGCCTGCAGAAATACTCCTTGGGAGTGCAACAGCCGATTCGCATCATTGTGAAGAACGGCAATGTTTCCCTCGAGGGTGTCGTCGATAATGAGGCCGACAAGAATACTGCCGGAATCCGCGCCAAAGGCGTGTCCGGTGTATTCTCCGTGAATAACAATCTTCAGGTCAGTAAGTAGCCAAAGGCTACTTACTTTCCTCTTTTGTCGCTTCGTTCTTGCCTTCCGCCGGCATGGGCTGCTCCGGAGTCTTGGGTTTCACCGTGTACTGGAGAATCAACGAGATTCGCCGGTTGGATGGGTCCTCCGGATTCGTATTCTTGCGCAGTTGCTGATCCGCATAGCCGCGGATTTGCATCACTTGGTCGTTGCGTAGGCCATTTTGCTGCATCACCCGTCGCGCCGCATTCGCGCGATCCGCCGACAGTTCCCAGTTCCCGTAGTTCGAATCGCGGGTGAATGGTTTTCCATCCGTGTGGCCTTCCAGAGACAACTTGTTCGGTAACTTTCCCATCTCTTGTGCCAGCGCGACCAGCATCTCGCGTCCGTTTTGGCTGGGAGAAGCGCTCCCGCTCTCAAAGAATGTTCCGGATTCTGATTCCATCAACTCGATGCGCAAGCCTTCCGCCGTCACCGTCATTTCTACGTGATCTTTAAGTTTCTCGAAACTATCGAGTCGCTTCACCGTTTTCTGCAACTCGTCCTTGAGTTTCGGCATATCGTCTTTCGAGAGCGCAAACGATTCACCCGCTCCCTGCATCGCGCTGCCCGCCAGTTTCGCCGTACCTGCGGGATCTTTGAAGTAACCGCCCACCGCTTCCTGCACTTGCTTGCTGCTGTTCATCAGCCAGAGCACGATGAACAGCGCCATCATCGCGGTCACGAAATCGGCATAGGCTACTTTCCACGCGCCCCCGTGATGGCCGCCATGATCGCCCTTCTTCTTGATGATGATGATGGGTTTCGCATCCGCCATATCGCGCTGCCCTAAGCAGAAGCCGCCGCAGCCGACTCCCCGCTTGCGCCACTGCTGCTGCTGCTGCGCAAGACTTTCTCCGTCTCCTGGAACGACGGCCGCACGTGTCCCGGAATCGCGCGCCGCCCCATCTCCACTGCCATGATCGGCGAGGTCCCTTTCAAAAACGCCATCATCAGGACCCGCAACACGTGATAGAAGGCCTGATCCTCATCCGCCGCTTTCCCCATATTTGCCGCCACCGGTCCCACCAGACCGTAGCAAAGCAGGATGCCGAGAAATGTTCCCACCAGTGCCGCCGCCACTTTGTGGCCAATGGCTTCTGGAGGACCGCCCAGCGCTCCCATGGTGATCACCACGCCCAGCACCGCCGCCACGATCCCCAGCCCGGGCAGCGAGTCCGCCATCGTACTCAGCGCCGCAATCGGTTGGGTTGCCCCCCGATGGTGTACTTCCATATCTACTTCCATCATTTGATCCATGTCGAACGGTTCGATCCCGCCCGTCACCGCCATGCGCATCGTGTCACACACAAAATCCCGCACGTGGTGATCTTTCAGAAAACTCGGATTCTTCGCGAAGATCGGACTCTTGCTCGGTTCCTCCACATCGCTCTCTAACGCGATCAAGCCTTCCCGGCGCGCTTTGTTAAATAGGTCGTACATGGTTTTCAGAGCGTCCAGATAAAACTTTTGTGTGCACTTGGATCCTTTAAACACCTATAGCAGCCCACTCACGATTTGCTTCAGCACGTGCAAGGGATTGGCCACCAGCACCGTTCCAATGGACGCACCTCCGATGATGATCAACTCGGCCGGTTGCAGCAGCACACGCAAATTCCCGTGCTCCATCAGGTACCCGCCCACTACCGCGCCAAACACCACCAGGATTCCGATGATTACAAACATGACTAAGCTCCCGCGCCTTTCCCCGCCTTCACCTTCTCCACTGACGCGCTCAGCCTTTCCTCCACCGACTCCAACGTGTCGCCCAACTCTACAATCGTTGCCTGCGTCGCCATCTCGATCGAGAGCCGGTCACCCCACCACGGGATTGCCACCCGGCTGGCCACCGCTTTCATCCGCTCTGCCACTCTTTGCAGCGGGTCGATTCCGCACCCGGGTAGAACCGCCAGGAATCCATCCCCTGCCCAGCGGCCCAGCACATCGGAGCGCCGCATCAGATCTTTCAAAGTCCGCGCCACTTCCGGCACCAGCGCCGTTCCCGCTTCCTTCCCGTGCGCATTGCGGAAGC
>QIAI01000195.1 GCA_003224995.1 Acidobacteriota bacterium | reverse complement strand
AGCAGAAATGATCTTCACCACCTTGCCCTCGGCGGCAACAATATTCTCAGGATGCTCCTGCAACGTCTTCGCCGGCTCCCATTCGAAATAACCCTTGGGATTGTTTTCGTCCGGCGTGCGCAGACCGTCGCTCAATGCCGGAATGCCGCCGGCAACCAACATTTGCATCATCAGGGATGTGCCCGATCGCGGAAGGCCCGAGACAACAGTGATCACTCGAAAAAACCTCTCGCCGAAAATTAGCCCAGACGGCCACTGCCCGTGAACCCCGCCAGCGGAGCTTCATGCTGGTGAAACCGGTGACCTGGTTCAAATCTGAAAGCCGACTTGACCGTACATCATAAATGAGCGAAAGCCTCGGCCCCGCAACCCGAAATGATGCAACCTGCCCGGCGTGCAGGAGAGGCAACCCGCGAAGCTTCCCCAGTCACTGAATCGACATCCGCATTGACATCCGTGAGCTCTTGGGCTAGTTTGTGCCTCAGTCCGCTGATTAGTGACATTTGCCATCTTCGTCACGACCTGGGCCAGAATTCCCGCGCCGACCGGCACGCACGGGCGAGCCCACAGATTTTTGTAAAAACTCCTTAATAGTTACTGGCGTCATCTACGTCCGCAAACAGCAGCGCGATATGTTGGATCCCGGTTCACCTATGAAAATGATGAAAACCAATTTCCGAACTCTGGTGGGCAGTGGACTGGCGTTATGTGCTTTCGCCTTCGCGCCCATCGCGCGCTCGCAGAGCAGTGCGTCGACTCCGTCGCAGCGCCCCGCTGCCATGGCCTCAATGGAGTCGCGCTCCGGCTTCGCGACCAATCTGGAGAGCCAGTTGCGGCAGCAAGGTGCGGATGCACGCGTGCAATTGGACGGCGATCACCGCGATGACCTTCAGATTGAATGGCAGGGTGTCGGTCGCAACGACATCTACAAAATCGTGAACTCGAGTGCGGCTCATGATGCCCGCCGCATGGGTTTCTCCAGCTTCACCTTCTCCAATGGCCAGCAGCGATGGGATTATGATTTGTCCCGCGAATCCATGGTTGTGAGCCTCGTACAGCCCTAGCTCTTCCGTAGCGGTGGCTGGTTAGCTGCGCGCGACTTCCGTGGACGACGGCAACCGATTTGAATCAGTTCGGCCGCGAGGACACACTCGCGGCCGCGCCTATTTGCGAGGCCTGGTGATGTATGAATTGCGCAGAAACGTCCGCGGCGGACTTTGCCGCTCTTCTGCGATTTAAATCTGGTTGGAGATCAGCGTCGGGACCAGCTACTGCCATGCGCCGCCGGCAATCACCGCGTCTTGGGGGAATTGGAATAGTATGCTTCCCCATCTTTACTCGAATGCTCTTGGGGAGCATCGCTGGAGTGCAGAACGAACTTGCCGAGGTCATTCTCCCCGCCAACGACGTCGATTTCTTTTCCCTGCGAAGCCAACTCAGATTCCGAAGAAAGCTCGTACCAGACTGACAATTTGTATCGTCCCGGGGGCACGTGGCTGATCTGGAAATTGCCCGCGCCATCGCTCAGTGCGTAATAGCGTGTTTTCAGGACCACCACTACTGCACTCATCTGCGGGTGGATGTTGCAGAAAATGTAGGATACTCCCGGTTGGCTGAACCGGATTTTCCGCGCCGCTCCGCTTTCGTAGAGTCCCAGGTCCATCGTCTTCCCCTGGTGAATCGAAAAGACGTTATGGTAAAAGAGGTCCTGGTTGGGAAACTCGATCTCCGTTCCCTGCGTCACCGCGAGGACATGCGGGATAAACTTCTTTCCCTTTTGCATTAAACGAGCCGCCGGTCCCGGCCCAGCAGGTGTGCCAGGAGTCAGCGCTGTCAACCAAACCACCACATCTCCGCTATCCATGTCAGTCGCCGACCGATGCAGCACCTGGATCGTGCCATGCACCGTTGCGTTCTCCGCTCCGTATAAACTTCCGCACAACACCGTCACCACACACGCACGCAAGACTATCCGCAACAGCTTAGTCCTTAAAGTTGAGCGTTTTCGGACAACGGGGCCCGACGAACCGTGCGCTTGCGTCATGTCTGCCCCCAATTTTCGGCACCGCGGGGTACCCAAAGCAATGTTACTCGTGTGCGCCGAGGTTACTAAAGTGTTTACCGTCACACAAAAGATGACGGTTAAGCTTCTCGTCACGCATGTTTTCGCACCCTTTCGAACATCTGCGGACGAAGCTTCTGCTCTCCATGGTCGCGGTCGTTTTTTTGTTGACCGCCGCTGTGCTGGCCCTCGTCCAGGTGCGCATGCGAGCCCATGTCACTGAGGACCTCGCCTCCGCTTTGCGTACCGAGTCATCCGTATATAGCAAGGTCGAGGAAGCGCGCCGTGAGCAATCCGAACAGAGCGCCGCTCTCATTGCCAACCTACCCAGCCTCAAGGCCCTGATGTCCACGCATGACCCGCTTACCATTCAGGACGCGTCTGAATCGCTCTTACAGGCCAGCGGGTCTGACGTTCTGATCCTGGAAGATCCAGCCGGCGCCGAGATGGCAATCCATTCCAGAAATAAGCGCGTCATCACCTCCAGCGAGCGCTTGCTGCTGTTTCATTTTTCTGGCCGGCACGATTGGTGGTTCGTCAACGGCCACTTGTACGACTTGAGCTTTGCCCCGGTCACGGCTGGCGCAGGATCGGAAGCTCACAGCTTGGGGCGCGTGGCGCTCGGCCGTGAAGTCACTCCTCAATCCATAGCCGGCACGGATGCCATGGGGGACAGCCCGATCATCTTCGAACGCGATGGTCGCGTGCTTCTCAGCTCGCTGAATCCGATATTCTGGCAAGACTTCCAGGCCTGGCTTTCCAAGTCCCGGCGGGAGCCGCGCTCCGTCCATGAAATCGACATCCAGGGCGAGCGCTACCTGGGCAGCTTCATCGAATTATCCGGCGATCATCCCATTCGCCTCTATTGCCTGAAGTCTTACGATCAGGCCACGGTCTTCCTGGGCTTGCTTAATCGCATGCTGGTGATGTTGGGTGCGCTTGCCGTGCTCACCGGAGCCCTCTCCGGCTTCGTGCTTTCCCGCCAGATCACTCGCCCGCTGGAGGATCTGGTAATCGCCAGCCGCCAGATGGAAAAGGGCGATTTCGAATTCCCCATCCAGGTGCAGGGCAAGGACGAAGTTGCCGAACTCACCCGCGCCTTCGAGGAGATGAGGAAAAGTCTGCGTCTTTCCCGCGAAGGCATGTTGCGCTCGGCTCGTCTTGAGGCTGTGGGCCGACTTGCCGGCGGCATCGCGCACGACTTCAACAACCTGGTCATGATCATCAAGGGCTACAGCGACCTGTTGCTCGAAAGCGCGGCACCTGAGAATCGCCCGCATATCGAGGAGATCAAGCGTGCCGGCGATCGTGCAAGCGGACTCACCCGCCAATTGCTCGCCTTCAGCCGCAAACAGGTCCTCGAGCCGCAAGTGCTCGATCTCAACCACACCGTACGCGGGATGTTGAAGATGATTCGCCTGCTCCTCGGGGAAGATATCGAACTCCTCACCAGTCAACTGGAACAGGTCATCATGAACCTGGCCGTGAACGCCCGGGACGCTCTGCCCGGCCGCGGCAAGCTGATCATCGAAACCCATGCCTGCAACCTCGACGAAGCCTATGCCGCCACTCACAACGAAGTGGCTCCCGGCCCTTACGTCCTGCTCGCCGTCACCGACAACGGCTGCGGCATGAACAGCGAGACGCTTACCCAGATCTTCGAGCCTTTCTTCACTACCAAGGAGCCCGGCAAAGGCACCGGCCTCGGACTCGCCACGGTGTATGGCATCGTGAAACAGAGCCGCGGGCATGTGACGGTTTACAGCGAGGTCGGCGTCGGCACGACTTTCAAGGTGTATTTGCCCGCCGTCGATAAACCGGCGCTGGCGCCGCAGTCGCAACCGATGATCCAACTCTCGGCCGGACACGATACCGTCCTTCTCGTGGAAGACGAAGTGACCTTGCGCGCCTTGGCAGCTGAAGCTCTCAAGCGCCTTGGCTATCACGTCCTGCAAGCCGGAAATGGACTCGAGGCACTGGTTGCCGCCGACCAGCACCAGGGCGACATCCACATCGTGGTTACCGACATCGTCATGCCACGCATGGGTGGTCCAGAATTCGTCGAGAAACTGCGCCGCAAGCGCTCCGGCTTCTCCGTCGTCTTCATGTCGGGTTACACGGAAGCAGCCGTCCTTGAAAACGCCAACATCGGCAAGGACTCCATTCTCCTGAACAAGCCGTTCTCCCCCGAAACCCTCGTCCAGAAAATGCGCGAAGTCCAGGAAGCCGCTGCCGCCGAGCCCATCCGTGCTCCCACCATCGAATCCTGACAATCTAATTTGACTTGACGTTGGAGCGACGGACGTCCTCGCCCGTCGAACTCCGCACTCGAAATTCGTTTGTCAACCCTCCAGTTTCACCTTGCCCTTCGCGTGGACAGAGTGTTATCTCTTCTCAGCCGGGCAACCGCTCCCCTGCCGACATTGGACCCTATTCTTGGACCCTTCCGTCACGCCTGACTCCCCCGAAAGCGTCAGCATCGTCGGTCCCGGTGTCTCCATCGCCGAAGCCGAAGATCCTCACCGCCCCAAAAAGGTGATGGGCTTTCGCGACCTGATCCTTTTCTATGTCGTCACCGGCATCAGCCTGCGCTGGATCGCCACCGCCGCGGCCGCGGGCCCAAGCTCGATCGTCATCTGGATCGGAGCCTGGCTCTGCTTCTATACGCCGCTCGCCCTCTCCGTGCTCGAACTCTCCTCGCGATATCCCAATGAAGGCGGTCTTTACGTGTGGAGCAAGCGCGCCTTTGGCGACTTCTCCGGCTTCATGTCCGCCTGGACCTACTGGACCAGCAATCTCCCTTACTTTCCTGCCATCCTGTACTTCGCCGCCAGCAATGCCCTGTTCATTCGGACCGCGGCTTGGGGCCACCTCTCCAACAACACCACCTTCTACGTCGTGTTCATGCTGATCGGGCTCGCCGTCATCACCTTCGTGAATGTGATCGGTCTCGATGTGGGCAAATGGCTGCACAACATTGGCGCACTTGCCATGTGGATCCCCGTTCTCATCGTCATCGGCATGGGACTGATCGCCTGGCAGCGCTACGGATCCGCCACTACTTTCACCCTGCATACCCTCACTCCCAAAACCCACCTCAACGACATTATTTTCTGGTCCGTGCTGACTTTCGCCTTCGGCGGATGCGAAACCGCATCCTTCATGGCAGAGGAAATCAAGAACGCTCGCCGCACCATACCCATGGCACTGTTTTTTGCCGGTGCCACCGTCGCGTTTTGCTACATCGTCGGCACCGTCACCGTGTTGCTTGCGCTTCCTTCTTCCGAAGTAAATGCATTGCAGGGATTGATGCAGGCGATCACAAAAACCGCCGACCGCATCGGTTGGCAGGCGGTCATTCCTTTCGCCGCCTTCCTCATCGCGCTCAGCAACCTTGGTGCTGCGGGCGCGTATCTCGCGGCAGTCGCACGGCTTCCCTTCGTCGCCGGAATCGACCGCTTCCTTCCTCCGGCCTTCGGCAAACTTCACCCGCGCTGGCGAACTCCCTGGGTTGCGCTCGTGGTGCAGTCCGTCCTGGGCGCGGTCTTTGTTTTTCTCGGACAAGCCGGAACCAGCGTGAAAGGCGCTTACGACGTGCTGGTCAGCATGGGCGTGATCACCTACTTCATTCCTTACCTCTACTTGTTCGCGGCCATGTTCAAACTGCAATCCGAACCCGCCGGCCCCGACGTCATTCGCGTTCCCGGAGGCAAGCCCATCGCGCGCCTGGTCGCCATCGTGGGCTTCATAACCACCTCGGCTACGATCGCAATCTCGCTTCTCCCGCCGCCTGACGAGCCCAACCAGCCGCTTGCAGTTCTGAAAGTCGTCGGATCCTGCGGACTGCTAGTGCTGATCGGCGTAGCGATTTTCTACCGGCCGCGAATTGCCCACGCCCTGCATCGATTCAAGGCTGCATCCTGAAGGAAAGAAGAGAGTCAACAGCGCGGGGAGACCGACCGGAAGATCTGCAATCTGAGATCTGCAATCTAAGTTCTGAGAGTTCACACTGTAGATCGAATCACGAACCGGGAGCGCTGCCGGACTTCCCAGCCGACTTGAGCCCGAGGTTCCGAATCAGGCGCAGCAACGAATTCGGATGCAATCCCAGAATCTTCGCAGCATCGACATAGTATCCATTGGCTTGCTCCAGCGCTTGCACGACAAGCTGCTTCTTGTTTTCTTTCACAGCGCCAAGGAACTTCGCGTCCAGCGGTGTCCCGGTGCCCGCATACTCCAACACAGCCTCGGGCAAATCCTCCGGCAGAATTTCCGCCGCCACTCCCAACACCACCGCCCGTTCGATCGCGTTCTCTAACTCGCGCACATTTCCCGGCCAATCGTATTGCTTCAGCAACTCCTGAGCCTGCGGCGATAATTTCTTCTTCGCGACTTTGCACTTCTGGCTCATCTTCTCCATGAAATTTTCTGCCAGGACCGCGATATCCTCGCGCCGTTCCCGCAGCGGAGGCGTCGTGACCGTCACAACATTCAGCCGGTAATAAAGGTCATCCCGAAAACGCCCGCCCTGCACCGCCTCCTGCAGATTGCGGTTCGTGGCCGCAATCACGCGCACATCCGCCTTGATCGATCTCGTCCCACCCACCGGCTCAAACTCCCGCTCCTGCAAGACGCGCAACAGCTTCGCTTGCATTCCCGCCGCCAGTTCGCCCACTTCGTCCAGAAACAACGTCCCGCCTTCCGCCG